>NZ_OY763930.1:0-150000 GCF_963667685.1 Maridesulfovibrio sp.
CAATGGATGAGTTCACATCCGGAGATCTGACTATCCAGCTTCCGCAGGTTTCGACCCGCAGTTTCAGCCAGCGAGTCAAAATGAAATGCGGTCAGACACTTGTTCTCGCCGGGTTCGAGCAGGAAAGCGATCAGCAGTCCAAAGGTATCGGTATCAGCGCAGGCGGACATAGCCAAAATTATGGCAAAAAGCCTGATCATTATCACCATTGAGATGGAAAGTGCCGGGGTCTAACATGCGCACTATCAAAATACATAAGAAAGTATACGCCATAGGGTTCTGGTGGCAGCTCCTTGAAGGGAAAGGCAAAAAACAGCTTTTTGAAAAGGCCAGGACTGTTGCCGAAGACTTTAACGACAGCAAGTACAACTGCCTTGTTCCCCGCAAACAACAATACGGCCTTGGCTCCTGCGAAGAAGGGAAAATTAAACGACTCCCCTCTCTGGCCTGTGCTCTGGTGGAAAGATCAACTGCAACATGGATCGGGATGTTCTGCCTTGCTGAAGATATTTGGTGGGTCTGTGCGGTCAGCAAAAAAAACCATTGTTGCAGAAGGTGACCAGTACTTCAGCTCCCGGATTGAAGCAGAAGCCCACTTTAAAAGCCTGAAGTCAATGTCCAGCTGGGAGAATGAAATCATCTGCGAAACAGTGGATGATTCCATGTCCCATTTTGAAGGGCTGCTCAAAGCTTCAGAACGGGTCCATCCTCTCTACCCTGAACACTCCAACCTTAAATATCTGGTTGCAGCAGCTATCGCTGTTACCGCCTGTGTGGGTTGGTACTTATGGAGTTCCCACCAACAAGAACTGTTGGAAGCGGAACAGCGCAGGATCGCCTACGAAGCCCGCCAGAAACAACTCCGTCAGCAGGAAACCGCCAAGAACGATCCGGAACAGATCTTTGCAATGGGCTGGAAGGAAAAACCATTACCTTCAGACTTTGCCCATGAGTTCCAGCGTGCGGTCGATAATTCCGAGCCGTACACCCTTGGCTGGAAGCTTAATTCCATTATCCGTGATGAGAACGGGATCTACATGTCCTGGCTGCATCAGGAAGGAGCGGGTTTCACCAACCGCCCGACCGTTGAAAGTATCAACTCCACTCTGGGCGCAAAGCCAGAACTGGCAGACCTGACCATCAACTACCCCGAGGCCGGCAAACGGCCGCAACAAAGTCTTACCCCTAAAGACGTTGCAACAGCCCAGCTTTACGAACTGACCCGCAACCTTGGAGCCAGACTAAACCTCACATGGCAGTCTCCTGAGACCCAAAAGCTGAATAACAAGATTCTCAAAAAAGCCGTTACCGTCACCGCTCCTTGGGTCAAAGGTGAGTGGAAACTTTCCGCTCTCCCGGTAGGGGTAATGATTGAAGACACTCTCTTCAAAGCAATGGACTCCATTCCCTGCCTGGTCGTTTCAAAGATCGACTTCACCAACAACCAATGCTCATTGGAGGGCCAGATTTATGCGAGTTACTAGCCTGCTTTTTCTGCTCTTGCTTATTGCCATACCTGCTTTTGCCAATGATCTGGCCGGCCATGAAATACCCGACCAAGATCTCGGTGAGGACCTGCTTATTGAAATGGCAGCTCAGACCAACTCAACGCAAAAGTTCAGTGTTGCCGGATCAACAAACGCAACCAATGGAACCGCTGATTCCAATGCGACAAACAGTGGGGCGATTGCTGCATTCATGGCCAACTCAAACAGCACAGAAAAGAGCCAAGAACAGGAACCTACGGAATCAACAGCAAACGCGACTGCTGGAACCGAAAAGACGGTTGCACAGCAGCCCGCAAACATTACGAGACCGGCAGTGACCATCAGTGATGTGAACTACATACGCAACCTGATTGAATACAAAAAACTGGAAGTGGCTCTTGCCAAGCAGAACAAGGAACTGATTGAGCTGACCACTCCTGTTTTACCTGCCGTCATGCCCAAAACCAAGGCCAGCTCAAAAAGAAGATGCAACCCGGCATGGCCCAAAGTTGTCTCCATTCAGGGTGTTGACGGAAGGCTTTCCGCTACCCTTTCAAGCTCCGCAGGTCTTGAGACCGTGCACGTAGGCGACAAAGCCGGTCCCGGTAAAATCGTATCCATAACCCCCAGGAAAGTTCTGGCCCGCGCAAACGGCAGGAACATTGCCTTGAAGTTCAAGGAGTAACTAATGACAAACACTGAAATTCCGGCAAGCCTTCAGGAGAGAGTTCTTTTTCTGGACGGCAAAATCTACATCTCCGCTGAAGTGGAAGATGACGCTATCCTTATGTCCTTTCTAAGCTATGCAGCGCGTAAAGGATTTAAAGAGAATAAACGACTCAAACCTGAAGAATTTCAAAAGCTGCGTAAAAAACACTTCGTAAGAGTCGAAACAAACAGCGACATCCAAGATCTCGCTATTGAGATCATTGCAGACGCATATAATGAAGGAGCGTCTGATATCCATATCGGTGACTACGGTCCCTTTGCTTCCATCCAGTTCCGCAAACTTGGTATGCTGCAAAATCATCGCGAACTCATGGGTGAAACCGGACGCAAGGTCATCACGGCCATGTACCAGACCATGTCCAATAGCGCTGACACAACCTTCATTGCCAAGGAAAGACAGGACGGCAGGATCGTCAGCAGCGATTATCTCCCGGCTGAAGTACATTCCATCCGTCTGCATACTGAACCGCTTGAATGTTCCATGGCCGAGAATGGAATTGGAACATTCATGGCGCTGCGTCTGCTTTACGACCGCACCACAGCAACGGGTAGCCTTGAACAAAGACTTGGGACTCTCGGCTATTCGGATCGGCACATCCGCCGTTTCCAATTCCTTACCCAGCGTTCAGGGCTAAGTCTGCTTTCCGGTCCCACCGGGCATGGTAAATCAACCGCCCTTAAACACATAATGGAAAGCATGGCCGAGGATCACCCGGAAAAGAACTTCCTCGCCATTGAAGATCCGCCGGAATACCCATTGGAACGTGTGAAGCAGGTCAGGGTCAGCACCAATGATCAAGATGACAATCGCGGGGCGGCCTACCGAAACGCCATTGCCGGAGCTATGCGCTCTGACCCTGATGTAATCATGATTGGAGAAATCCGTTACCCGGAAGCAGCATCTGCCGCCCTTGATGCCGCTCAGACCGGGCATGGTGTCTGGACAACAGTCCATGCCAACTCCGCCTTCGGGATTATCCAGCGAATGGTTTCCCTGCTGCGTGCGGCCCAATATCCTGATCCGCTTGAATATCTATGCGACCATACTGTTTTGTCCGGCCTGCACCATCAGCGGCTTGTTCCGGTTCTCTGCCCCAATTGCAAACAACCGATCATGGAAATCACAAAGCTTGATCCGGACAATGACCTGCGCCGCAAACACCTTCCACAAGCAGTGCTGAACCGTTTGATGCGTGCCGTAAATAAAATGGGCGACAAGAACGTCCATATCCGCGGTGAAGGATGTGCAGAGTGTTCCGGCATGGGCATTATCGGCCAGACCGTGGCCTCTGAGATCGTCACCACTGACCATGTGATCCTGCGCAACATCCGCGCTGGAAACATGGAGGCTGCCTACAAACACTGGCGTCATGAGCAGAACGGCCAGACCTTTGTCAGCCACGCCATTGACCTCATCGAGCAGGGAATCATTGATCCCTATCTCACTGAACTGCGCCTTGGTGTTCCCTTGAACTATGCCAAGGCCTTTGATGATTTCCACCTGTCCGCCAAGGATCTGGACGAACTGGCCGGCTCAAAGAAAGTGGAGGCTCCCAATGGTGCATCCTGATCTGACCTACCTTACGGCCAAACTTTTCTTCGGTGAATCTGTACGCATCCGCTTTTACAGAAAACTGGCTGCCCTAACACGGCATGGCGTAAGCGTGGTTGATAGCGTTTCAGAGCTGAGAGAAAGATACGCCAAACAACGAAGCCCCCTTGCACGAGTGCTATCCGAAGTTTCCGCCCGTCTGGAATCCGGAAACAAGATTTATGAAGCCATGCACGGATTCATTCCCGCAGAGGAAGTCATGCTCATCAACAGCGGAGTGAACTCAGGAAAACTGTATCAAGCACTTGAACTCGCTGTTCACTTGATTCAGGCCCGGATGAAAATCATCAGCTCCATGCGCAAGGCCTTGGCATATCCGGCTCTTTTGATCTGCGCCCTCATTACCCTGCTGCTGGTTCTCTCCAGATATGCCATGCCCAAATTCGCCCAGCTTTCAAATCCTGAACAATGGGCAGGAGGAGCAAAAATTCTCTACAGGGTATCGAACTTTATTGATTCTACTGCAGGAACCTCACTTCTTATCGGAATCATACTGGCTTTCCTGCTTTGTCTTGCGACGATCAAAGTCTGGACCGGAAAGATCCGCGTACACTTTGACTCTGCCCCCCCCTGGTCTTTCTACCGACTGATCATCGGCAGCCTCTGGCTCTTCACCCTTTCAACTCTCATGAAATCAGGGATTCAGCTTTCACAGGCTATCAATGAAATGCTGTCTACTCCGGGAACCAGCCCATGGCTCAAGGAACGACTTATGGCTGTAAAGGCCCAGCTAAATCTCGGTAAAGGGCTGGGGCAGGCGCTTGACGATTCAGGTTACCAGTTCCCTACCGCAGAAATCATTGAGGACCTGCGCATTTATTCACGGCTCCCAAACTTTGACAGCCAGCTGCACCTCATTGCTGAAGAAATGCTGGAAGAAGGAATCGAGAAAATCAAAGCGCAAGCCAAATTCATAAACATTTTCTGCATCATCAGCATTGTCGCGGTGGTGTCCAATATCGTTCTGGCAATTTCCTCAATTCAACAACAGCTCGGCCAACCCATGGCCTACTAGGAGAACACTAATGACTTTACTCGAAACAGTTGGCGCACTGCTTATTGCCGCAATCGTACTCGGCGGTTCCGCCTTCATGCTTAAAAAAGGAATTGAAAGCGACAAAGTCACAAGCGCACAGCAGAACCTTTCCACCTTCAGGCTCGACATAAAGAACCTTTACAAGGGCGAACCTGATTTCGCAGGTCTGACCACAAGTATAGCCGTAACCAACAAAGTAGTCCCCGACGGCATGCTCAAAAGCAGCGGTGATGTTCGTAACGTATGGAACGGTGATGTTGCCGTTGCCGCCGGCACAGACCCGACCACCTTCACCATCACCCACAATAATGTTCCTGAATACGCCTGCGTAAAAATGGCCACATTTCAGGCTGAATCATGGGAAGCAATCACCGTAAACGGCGTTGAAATTACTCAGGGAAGCGGAATGGTTGCCGCAATTTCCGAACAACTCGCAGAAAGCAACACCATCGTCTTCACTTCCAACTAGCAGAGGCTGTAAATGGGACTCAAAAGTGCATCATTCACTGATTTAATTCTTCATGAAAGCGGGGAGGCTTTCATGAAAGGTTGCGATTCCTGCGGCCAGAAACTTGTTCCCTGCGCGGAGGACATCAAAAAAGAAATTGAAATTCTGCATAAGGAAGTCCTCAGAGTTCATGAAGAAAGTGGACGACACACTTTCCGGGTCATTCATGAAGAAATCGGCTACCGAGTCGCCCTTTACGAAGGAGTAGACTGGGGAAGTGGTAAAGTTTTCTTCCTGCGCCGCATTCAAGAGCAGGTCGAGAACTTCAACAAAATCGGCATGCCGGAACCGCTTGCAAAATGGCTTCTCTCTGAAAAGCAGAGCAAGGGACTGGTGCTTTTCACCGGTGCGCAGGCCTCCGGCAAAACCTTCAGTGCTTCTTCTCTGGTGGCGACCCGCCTTTCAACCCTTGGCGGCCACGGGGTCAGTTTTGAAAACCCTGCTGAAATGCCCCTTGACGGTAAACATGGTGATTTCGGTTTCTGCTTTCAAGCTGAGATTGAGCGCGAGGAAGATTTGGCGGAAGGGATTGAACGGTCGCACCGTTTCGCCTCCCCAAATATCATCTATATAGGGGAAATCCGCAGCAAATACGCTGCAAGCGAAGCCCTGCGAGTCTGCCTTGGTTCAGACAAACAGATTGTCATCGCCACCATGCACGGCTTCGACCTTGTGACCGCCCTTGAACGGCTGGTGACCATGGCCCGTGAAATCGACGGAGAGATCGCCAGCCAGAACCTTGCCCAGGGCCTGCTTGCTGTAGTGCATCAGCAACTTGAACAAGACGAAGACGGCAAAAAAGTTCTGAAAGTGCCTCAATTTCTTCTGGCCCCTTTCACGGAGAAATATCTCGGCCTACGCGCCAAGATCAAAAACAATGAAATGTCCGGTCTTCAGGAAGAAATGCGAGAGCAGGAAAATTCTATCCAATTCATGGGGATTGATTCCATATGAAGACTCTCGCCGCCCTCTTCTCACTGCTTGGCGTGTTGGCATTAATGACACCGCAAATGCTGCTTCATCCTCGATCTGATGAAGCAGTTGCGAGGGCGATTGCCCTTAATTTCTGCCTCTACCGCAATGCCGTAAACCACTACGTCATTAAGCACCCCACGACTGCAAATGGAATTCTCGTTCCTAAGTCACTCCTTGACCTGCCGTCCGGTTGGAAGTCCCTGCGTGCATGGACCAACCGACCGGATGGCGGGACTTTATACGTCTGGGGACCGGTCAATGAAAATGAAGCAGGTACAATCATGGATATGTTCAATGATTCATACGCCGTAGGAATTAAACGAAATGGCTCACTAGTCACTGACCATGGAATAGGCATAGCCCTGCCTGATTACATTCCTAGCGGCAGCATCGTCAGCGTAATTACTCCGTAGGAGCTAAGATGAGAATCAACGTTAAAAATAAACAGACCGGTATGGGCATGGTGGATGCGCTGGGCGCACTGCTGATTATCGCAATGATGATGCCCATGCTTGGAAACATGATGGACCGTGGTTTTCAGTATGTGGATGAAAAAAACGTAAGCAGTCATCTTGCAGCAGTGCTTGATGCTGCTTCCGGTTATGCAAAAGAGCATTACCCGGAACTGATCAATTCATCCACAGCCAGCAGTGCAACCACAGTGACCATGGACCAGCTCCGTGCGGGTAATTACCTGCCGGCAGGTTTTCAGAACCGTAACGCCTGGGGCCAACGATATGGAATCTACGTGCTGGAACCAAACGCAGAAGATTTGCAGGTTATTGTTCTAACTTATGACGGACGAACATCCACAGCCAAAAACAAGCGTTTCGGCACAGCTTCCGCGCCCTCTGCCGCTGCCATGGTAGGCGGTTCCGGTGGCTACATTCCTACCGGTGATCTTCCCGGGCAAAGTCCCACTGAGCTGCGCGGATCTCAAGGCGGCTGGGTTGTAAACCTTGCCGGAACAAATATCCCCGTTCCAAGCCCCGGCCATATCGGTGGGCGCTCCTTCCTGCGTGAAGGAGAGTTAAGCCAGGATTTCCTCTACCGGGTAGAGGTTCCCGGACACCCGGAACTGAATGAAATGTCCACTGAACTGGATATGACCGACCACGCCATAGAAAACGTGAAGGAAATCCATTTTGAAAAACACACCATCAATGACATCGACGCAAGCGGCTTTTGCGGTGATCCCGACAAAGAAGGACGTGTCTTCATGGACCCGAACATCGGCCTCTATGTCTGCCGCAATGGAGAGCCTCAGGTAATTGCCGACAGCGGAAATTCACAGCTTTTTAAAAACGCGACCTACGCTGTTGATGGCCAGCTCATTCCTAAACCGACCTGCCCTCCAGGTGTAAATTCTACGCCTCAAATCTTTGTGGCGCCGGCTGTTATGTCTGAAGGGCCTATTTCCAAATCTTTTGTCGCTGTCCAATCATGGGCCACAGACGAAGGAGCGAATTGGCGTGTTCACCTTAGAATCAAAAACGTTAATGACGACTGGGTATTTCCGCCCGACGGATACGGTCAAGTCATGGTCCTCACAACCTGCAATTAACGGAGATTATTATGATCAATAGATACTTAAGACAGCTCTTTATTTTGGGACTTTTAATTTTCATCTTCAACATCTGCCCGCTTTCCAATGCAAAAGCAGGAGACGCCACCAGCTTTAATCCAACAGCAGTAGCTGTAAAAGCTCAAAACAACGGCATCCCCATAGGCGGAGTTATTCCATGGCCGGCAGGAGATGTTCCTGAGCATTACCTTGAATGCAACGGACAATCCACCGCCGGATATCCTGAGCTTGCGGCTGCTGTTGGTGGGAATGTTCCAGACCTTAGAGGAGAATTTGTTCGAGGCTGGGATCATGGCAAAGGAACTGATTCAGGCAGATCAATCATGTCCAGCCAGAATGCAGCAATGCAATCACATTCGCATGGCGTAAATATTCCAGTTTCTGTGACAGTACCTGTTAGCCTGAACGTTTCTACAAGAGTCTCAATGACCGTTTCCACGAGTGGCGGAGGGGGTGGTACGTTATGGGTCAATGATGGTGGAGGCAATGGTGGTGGGCACAATGGGATTCAAGGGCTTGTTGAGGTGAATGGAAGAGCACACACGCCCGTTTCGGTTGGTGGCGGGAGTAGTGGTGGCGGGTCTGGAACAGGAACTGGTTATGGCTCTGCGTCCGGTTCTGGAACAGGTACTGCCGTTGTGTCCGGATCAACCGGAAGTGCCGGAAGCGGATCGGAAACAAGACCCCGTAACGTATCAATGATGTACATCATCAGGGCTGAATAGGAACCGATCATGTCAGATTCTCCTAATAGCCTTACATATCTGCCTAGAAGCGGTAGAAACAACAGAATAATTATTATCATCTTGGTCATATCCATGATGCTTGTCGCTGTCATGGGCTACTCTATGTACAACTCCAGCCAAAAGACCAAAGCGGCAAAGGAAAAGAAACCTGCTGTAACCGAATCGGACATTAAACAAACTCTGAGTGAACCAGAGGCATTCGGTCTTTCCCTTCCACCAAAAGAAGAAGAGAAGGAAGAACCGAAAATACCGGCTCAAGAAAGACCTCTGGTCACTGTTGTGCGGCCAACTGAACCAACTGAAGCGGAAAAACAGCGCATGAAAGAGTTTGCGGAACTGCGCACTTTCAAACTGGAAAGAATGAAAGCAGCGCTGGCCGCTCCGCTTAAGGTACAAACTGCACTACCCGAAAAAAAACAACAGATCGTCCAGGCATCTATGGATGATGTGCGCTCACGCCATCCATTGGTAGTGCCGAACATGTCCACAGATGTTGCCAATCAACCAAGCGACCAGCAGGACAAGGAAGAATTTCTCAATTCCCGCGCGGCCAAGGACGGTTCATGGCAACTACCTTATGAGAGGGTTCCCGGTAAAAGATTCGAGCTGAAAACCGGAGCAGTCATCAATGGAATCATGATCTCCGGCATCAACTCTGATCTTCCCGGGCAGATAATCGGGCAGGTCAGCCAGAATATCTATGACACTGCCAGCGGACAATTCCTGCTTATCCCACAAGGTTCACGCATGATCGGGGTTTATGATTCAAGAGTTGCGGCCGGCCAGACACGCGTACTGGTTGCCTGGAACAGAATCATCTTTCCAGATGGCTCTTCCATTACGCTCGGAATTATGCCCGGAACGGATGTAGGCGGATATGCCGGATATTCAGGCGAAGTGGACAACCACTATCTGCGTATCTTCGGGTCTTCGGCAATCATGAGTGTGATCAGTGGCGGCATGGCATACGCTATGGACAAATTCAACAAGAGTTCGTCGTCAAATGACAACCCCAGTCTGCAAGATGAACTAGGCTCCGCACTTTCAAGCCAGCTCGGTCAGTCTACCCTATCGCTGTTGCAGAACAACATGAGCATAAAACCTGCCATCAGTACCGCACCGGGTAAGCGATTCAACATGGTAGTGACCAAAGATATTGTCTTTGCGCGCCCCTACAAGCCTTACAGGAGCTAGATATGAACAATAATGTTTATGGACTCGGTAAAAAGAAAGGGCGCGGATGGTCCGGCCTGTTCTATCTGGTTTTCCTACTGATGCTGGCCTGCACTGCTATGAGCTATGCCACACAAAATGCGGCGGAACTCTACGGCCATCATCAGGCATTGGGCAAAACAGCATACGCACAATTCTACTGGCCATGGATGATCTTTCACTGGGTGAAAATAGTCCAGCCCAGCAAGGAACTGGATCATCTTATATCGGTTTCAGTACTGATCTTTGCGGCTCCGCAGATAGTCGCATTGGCCTTGATCGCACTCTTTTCCAGCAAGCCCAAAGGAGTTGAAGATATTCACGGGACAGCTCACTGGGCCAAAGAAAAAGAAATTAAACAGGCCGGATTAATCGGCAGCTCCGGTGTATACGTTGGCGGCTGGCAGAATAAGAAAGTCATCCATTACCTGCGCCACAATGGACCGGAACACATCATGGCCTTTGCTCCGACCAGATCGGGTAAAGGTGTCGGTCTGGTTCTGCCCACCCTGCTCTCATGGGGAGAAAGCTCAATCGTGCTCGACATCAAGGGTGAAAACTGGGCTTTGACTTCCGGCTGGCGCAAACAGCAGGGCCACAAAGTCATGAAGTTTGATCCCACAGATACAAACGGAAGTTCCGCTCGTTACAATCCTTTGGCTGAAATCAGGCTCGGTGGACCCCATGCAATACCTGATGCCCAGAACATCGCCAGTATGATTGTTGATCCTGACGGCAAAGGACTCAAGGACTACTGGAACAAGGCCGCATTCTCATTCCTCGGCGGAACCATGCTTCACTGCCTGATTCATTTTCAGATTCATGAAGGACGTCATGCCACTTTAAATGACCTGTCCCTCATGCTTGCTGATGAAGACCGGGATATGTCCGAGCTGTTTGAAGAAATGCTCACCTATGACCATGTGGAATATCTGCAAACACTCTTCGGCGACTCCATGAACAACGAATCAATGGTCGCCATACGGAAATTTATCGCTGCCGCAGCACGCGAAATGCTAAACAAAGCCGATGCCGAACTTTCCGGTGTTGTCTCAACCGCAGTGGCCAACATGGCCCTTTATCGTGACCCGGTAGTCAACTGGGCCACTTCCGGATGTGATTTCCGTATCGCGGATCTCATGAACTCGGATCAGCCGGTATCGCTCTATTTGGTTATCCGTCCCTCGGACATCGACCGTTTGCGGCCGCTGGTAAGATTGATCCTGAACATCGTCCTGCGCCGGCTGACCGAAGAAATGGAATTTTCAAACGGGCAGGTCAAAGCAAACTACAAGCACCGCCTGCTGCTCATGCTCGATGAGTTCACATCCCTTGGCCGCATGGAAATCTTTGAACGCGCTCTCGCCTTCATGGCCGGTTACGGAATCAAGGCCTACATCATCGTGCAGGATCTTGCCCAGCTCCAGTCCGCTTACGGCAAGGAAGAATCCATAATGAGCAACTGCCATCTGCGCATTGCATACGCTCCCAACAAAATCGAAACCGCGCAGGTCCTTTCCAAAATGACCGGCGAAGCCACCGTAATTCAGAAAAAGACTTCCATTTCCGGCACACGCAGCGGTCACTTGAACAGGGCCAACGTCAGCATTTCCGAAGCTAAACGCGCCCTGCTCACCCCTGACGAATGTATGCGCCTTCCAGGTGCTGAAAAAGACCGTCAGGGCAATATTACCAAGGCAGGGGACATGCTCATTTTCTGCGCCGGATTTGCACCAATATATGGCACGCAGATCCTGTTCTTCCTTGATCCTGAGTTCCTTAAACGCTCAAAGATTCCGGCCCCGGAAAAATCAGACCTGTTCAAGGAACAAACCGCTGAGCCAGCTGTATCCGACCAGCCCGGCAATGAAACGACCAATATACCGGAGAGTGAACCGGAAGTGGATCTGGATGCAGAGATGGAAGAACTCGCCACTGAACAATTCGTCAGTGAGGACATAGACCATGAAAATTACTGAAATTGAAACCCTGCTCCCGGTTCGTTTCCCACGTAAGGCCTGCCGAACCTGCCCGGCATGCGCTGCATGGATGGCGGCACGCGGAACAAGAAAAATAGGACGTCCCGGTTGTCCGCTTTGTCATGGTGATGGCCGTGTTCCCTATATGTTCCTTCCGCCTGAACAGGTTTCTGGCCGGGAACTTGTAGAAGCTGGGCATGAAGCCATTCCTGTTCTCAAACCGATTTTCGGAAACTGCAAAGAACCCGGCAAACACCGGGCTATGCAGATGGGCAATAGAGTGCGCTGCCCTGGCTGTGATGATCTCTGCATAATGCCTGAAGGAATTGAACCCGGTGATTTGATCTCAACCAAGCAGGCCAAAGTGAAGAGCTATGCACATAGTCCGCTAACGGCAATGTCCTGAAACGCATGCTCCAAGAGACTTGAACTTTGGCAAGCTGCTTCATGTCCATTCTCTAGGTAATAATTTTAATTAGGTTAAACGCCCGGAAAGACCCGGTTCTTGAATCTAAATTTCTCAACTGAACTTGATCTGCAAGGAATCAGTCTATGACTGCAACGGCACAAAAATATGAACATCCCGGCTCTGGTGACTGCAATGATCAGTACCAGTTCCAAGCTGATACCGATCATCTGAAAAAGCTAATGCGCCGTGACATTGCCGGATTTTATAACCGCCTTTCCGTCACCGGCAAAAGGATACTTGCCGCCCTTATCCAATCCGCTCCGGATTCAGGTTCTGACAAGCCGTTTCCTTTTGTGATCTCCAGTCTGCAACACAATGCCAAATGCAGTAAATTAAGCGTTCTGCGCACTATTCCCAAGGGCGAAAAAGCGGGACTTTTCCAGCGTAAAAACCATAAGTCCGGTCGCAGACACGGCAGCATCATTACCTTATATAATGAACGCTGCGAGTACTTCCTTAGTCTTTACAAACAGGAATACGGGCTGCTGGCTGATACCGATCATGACCGGTATCAAGTACGAGATGTTACCAATGCTGACCGGTATCAGATCAACTTTGGTAACAAACAAGATCAAAAGGCCGAGCCAGCCCAATCACTGAACCTTGCCGACAACACGGACCTGCTCTTTTCCCGTTTATCCGATCAGGGTAAGCGTGTGTTCGGTATCATTTCCTCAATTGCAAAGCAGACTGAACAGGATGAAGTATCCCTTGTAATTCAATCTGTTGCCAGAGATGCGGCATGCAGCGAAGTCACAGCGCGACGAGTCATCAAGCAAGGTCACGAAGCCGGGCTTTACACCAAAAGACAGCACCAACGCGGCCCACGTTTCGGGATCATCCTCAAGCTGAACAGCGGTCCCATAAAACGAATGCAGGAGCTGTTGCAAACCTTTCCCGCTCAGCTTGTTACCAATAGTGATCGGTATCAGGCAGGTGTTACCGAACATGACCGGTATCATGACCGTAATGATACCGATCATGATACCAAACGTGACCGGTATCCTGTTACCAATGCTATTTTAGACCACAAACAAGCCGTTAGCCCCTGCCAATCAAGGGCTGACAGCAATTCCGCGCAACAACCTGTTACCAATGCTGATCAGTATCAAAACCCGGTACTATTAGATAGACAGATTAAAAATCTATCTGCTTCTGAAGAAAATGAAGAAGAACGCTGGGCGCGCAGGCTGCTTTCAATTAGCGCAGACGAATTTCAAATTCTCTGGCCCCGGCTCCATGAAAAGAGTTTCGGACCGGATCAGATCCGCCAGATAGTTGAGCACCGACTTTCATTCGATGAAACAATTCTCGACATTGAAAATTCACTGCATGCGGTTGAATACCACCTAGAACAAGACATATTCCCACAAACCAAGAAGGGGATATGCAACTACGTCTTCGCAGTGCTCAAAAGGAACGGAAGATTTAACAGACCAGCTGGCTTCATGACTCCCAACGAGCAGGCCCTTGCCAATGCCAAGAAGGAAAAAGCGGTCATCCGTGAATTGCAGGAGCTGGACAGAAAGAAATCCAAGGAAGCGGATCAGGCCGCACAGAATGAAAAATTTGAAGCATGGTTAAAAACACAGACTCCTGAAGATCTGAAAGCAATTGACGCTCTCTGCTCCATGCGCGTCAGCACTGAAGCCACAAAGCGTTCATGGCGTAAATCCTACTGGACCAAAAACATCAGCAGGAATGCAGCATGAAAAATGTGCTGCTGATCCTTTTCTTTCTTCACGCACTGATAGTCGTCTATCTGCTGCATGGGCTGGGATATCGGATAAATCTTACCGATTCCATGCCCCATGGAATTTACCAGATCGTACCCGGCAAACCCGGTCGCGGTGATCTGGTCACCTTCAGTCTTGCTGAAGATAATCCCTATTTCCAAATTTCCCTTGAGCGGCACTATCTGGGCCTGAACGGAAACAGACCGCTGCTTAAAATTCTGGCAGGCCTGCCCGGTGATTCCATTGAAATCGCTGACAACGGTATTTGCGTAAATTCCGAACTGCTTCCGCGCACGCAAGCCAAGATCTGCGACCGCCACGGCAGACAACTTCCAATTTTTCTGAAATCCACTGTTATCCCCTCTGCCAAAGGTCTGGCCCTGTCCACATACACCGGCAACAGCTTTGATGGCCGTTACTTCGGACTGGTGGAACTTAGCCGGTTGCAGAGGGTCATACCTGTTTTAACCTTTAAATTCGGAGGATAGATCATGCGTCTATTCATCGCAGAAAAAAAAGATGTGGCCTTAGCCATATCACAAGCTCTCGGCGGACCGGACAAGCCGACCGGAGCTGCCTTCAATGTAAACGGAGACCGTATCACCTGGCTCTGGGGGCATGTGCTGCGGTTGACTGATCCGGAAGAACACGACGAGCGTTACAAGCTCTGGGATCTGAAGAGTCTGCCTATGAAATGGCCGGTGACCTACGCCCCGGAACCAAGGCATGCCGACCATCTCAAAAAGATCATCGCTCTCGCCCATCAGGCCGACGAACTGATCAATGCCGGAGACCCGGACCCGGAAGGTCAACGGCTGGTCGATGAAGTTATCGAGTTTGCAGGTCTGATGGAAAAACCGACCAGAAGACTGCTGATCAACGACAACAACGGCTCTGCCATCCTCAAAGCTCTTAAAAACATGGAAAGCAACAGTAAGTTCCATGGTCTGTCCATGTCAGCGCTGGCCCGGGCAGTATGCGACCAGCGGTATGGCTACAACCTGACCCGCTGCTATTCCACGCTGGCCCAGAAAAAAGGCTATCAGGGCGTGCTTTCAGTTGGCCGGGTCCAGACTCCCATCCTCGGTCTGGTCGTCGCCCGTGACCGCGCCCATGAAGGACACGAAAAGCAGGCATATCATACGGTCAAAGCACAGATTGATATGCCGGGCCAGTTGGTTGAAGCCGAATATATACCCGCCAATGATGCACCGGTGGATGAAAAAGGCCGGATCGCAGATGCGGTCTTCGCTAAAAAGATTGCGAACGAGGTTCAAGGTAAGCCGGCCACGGTTCTTTCCGTGCAGACTTCCGAGCGCAAGAATGATCCTCCCCTGCCCTACAACCTGCTTGCTTTGCAGGCCGATGCTGCCGGACTTTGGAACTACAAGCCCAAAAAAGTTCTGGAGATCACCCAGCGGCTGCGCGACCAGCACAAGGCGATCACCTACAATCGCAGTGATTGCCGTTACCTCAATGACGAGCGACACGCTGAAGCAGCAGAGCTGTTACAGGCTCTAACCCCGGCTTTCGGAGATATGGCCGAATACGCCGCCCCTGAGCGCAAATCCAAGGCTTTCAATTCCAAGAAAGTCACGGCGCACCACGCCATCATCCCGACCATGAATGTGCCGCAGTTGGACAAACTGAACGAAGACGAGCGGCGTATTTATAAGCTGATCGTCAAACTCTACATTGCACAGTTCTATCCCCCGGCAGAATTTGAGACCACAAAAGTGGAACTGGAAATCGCCGGCCACAGATTCAAGGCAGAAGGCAGACTTAACAACTCACCGGGCTGGCGGCTGATCGATGAGCAGTATCTCAACGAATACGATAAGGCTGAGAAAATGACTCAGTTGCACAAGCTCCAGCAGAATGATTCCGGCTCCGTAGAATCAGCTGAATCAGTGAAGTCATTCACCAAGCCCCCGGCACGCTACACCATGAAAACACTGCTTAAGGATTTAACCGCGGTCGCTAAGTATGTAACCGACCCTGAAATCAAGAAGCTGTTCATGGACAAGGATAGTGACAAGCAGGACGAGTCCGGTGGAATCGGAACTCCGGCCACACGAGATTCCCATATTGAAACGCTCTTCAGACGTGGCTTTGTCATGGAGAAGGACAAGAAGGTCATCAGCACCGAGCTTGGCCGGGAATTTCATGATGCCCTACCGGATTTCGCAGTTAAGCCGGACATGACCGCCCTCTGGCATGAAAAGCAGAAACAGATTGAAGCCGGACAGCTGAACTATCTCCAGCTCATGGATGAAGTTGATGAGTCGGTCGCACAGGAGATCGAGCGCGTTAAACGTGAAGGCCTGAACATCAAAAGCAATGCGGTGCAATGCCCCAAATGCAAAACCGGATTCCTGAAGGCCCGCAAAGGAAAAACAAAATTCTGGGGCTGCTCCAACTATCCTGATTGCACCGCCACCTTTCCCAACAAAGCCGGCAAACCGGATCTCAAGGCCAAGCCTGCCAAAACAATTGAAGCTTCTACGGAACACAAATGCCCGGATTGCGGCAAAGGTTTAATACGCAGACCTGCCAAGCGCAAAGGATTGTTCTGGTGGGGGTGCAGCGGGTTCCCGGACTGCAAATTCCGCTGCTTTGATGAGAAAGGAAAACCGAAACTGGAAAGCTAACCCTCAAACCCAAGGAGAACAAATGAGCCAAGACGAAATCAAAAAACACCTCAAAGAACAGGCCGACCAGCTCACCGATGAACTGGAAGAAAATCCCGGAGCGGCCATAGAAGTCGATCCGGAACTGGCCGACTACATGGGAGCCTTTGAAGAAGACGCGCTCACAGCGGAAGAGGCAGAGGACGCATCATTCGATCCCTTTGATCCTGAAGACACAGAACCGGAGGAATGAGCACATGGCTAAGGATAAAAAGCATTACTATCAACGTTTTGCAGAAGAAATCATTGATAAACTGGAGAAAGGAACCGCGCCCTGGCAACGACCTTGGAAAGCTGGAGAATTTCAGCCGGCTTTCAACCCGGTATCCGGAGCAGTCTACCGGGGAATAAACCAGATCATGCTTAGTTCTGACGGCCTAAATGATCCCAGATTCATGACCTACAAGCAGGCTGAATCAAAGGGCTGGCAGGTTCGCAAGGGTTCAAAGTCGAAGATCATAGTCTTTTGGCAGATGTCACAAATCAGCGTTGTGAAGGACGAAGACGGCAAGCCGGAACGGGATGAAGAAGGGAACGTTAAGGCTGAACACATCCAGCTTCAGAAACCAATCCTGCGCTTTTCCAATGTCTTCCACGCCAGCCAGATTGACGGAATCCCTGAATGGGATGGCCGGGAAATATCGTGGAATCCGGATGAACGGGCTGAAGCCATTCTGGAAAATTCTGGTGCTAGCATCTCACACGATCAGCGCAACCGGGCTTTCTATACCAGGGCTAAAGATGAAATCCATCTGCCCCCGCACGCAGCCTTTGACAGTCCCGACAAATACTACAGCACTGCTCTGCATGAGCTGGGACATTGGACCGGGCATGAATCCCGACTTGATCGTGAATTTGGGCCGTTCGGTTCGGAGATCTACGCCAAGGAAGAACTGCGTGCGGAAATAGCAAGCTGGATGACCAGCGCGGAACTCGGCATCAGCCATAATCCGGAACAACATGCCAGTTATGTGAAAAGCTGGGTCAAAGTTCTGAAAGAAGATCCTTACGAAATCGTCCGCGCCTGTCAGAGCGCGGAGAAAATCAAGGATTACACCCTCGGTCTTGAGCAAGAACGCGCCCAAGAACAAACCAAGGAGAAAGGCATGGCAGTTTCTGCCCCAGACAAGGCAAAGCTGGAACAGCGCGAATCAAAATATGGAGTTCCGGAGAACGGTAAGACATGGCTCAAGGTTCCCTTCTCTGAGAAAAATCAGGCAAAGCAACTCGGAGCCAAATGGGATCAGTTGGAAAAAATGTGGTTTGCCCCTGAAGGAGAAGACGTCCAAAAATTCGCTGCTTGGCTGCCGGAGAACAAAGCCGCAGCGCAGCAAAAGGAAACACCGCAGGAACCCCGGCTTGCCACAGAAAAGACCTATCTCAATGTTCCCTACCGGGAAAAAGGACAGGCCAAGAAGCTCGGCGCACGCTGGGATAAATCCGAGAAGTTGTGGTTTGCTCCCACAGGAACAGACCTCCCCCCCTTAGCCAAATGGTTGCCCAAGGAAAAGGTCAATGCTCCGCAGACAAACGCTGTTCAGGAATTCGCCAAAGCATTGCAGGAGGCAGGACTTGATCTTCAGGGCCAACAGCCGATCATGGACGGAACACTACAGCGCGTGCCAGTCATCGATGGCAAACCCAATTCAAAAGACGGTGCATACAAAGGATTCCTTGATGCCCGCCCCGCCGGATTCATCCAGAATCACAAAACCGGGCTGAAAATGAATTGGAAAGCTGATGGTCTTGAACTAACTGGCGAACAGAAAGCCCAGCTCAAGGCACAAGCCGCCCAGAAAAGGATCGAACGCGAAAAAGCCCTCGCCGAGCGGCGCGAGAAGGCTTCAAAGCGTTCTTTCGCCAAATGGACCAATGGCAAATGGGCCACCCAGCAGCAGGAGTACCTCACAAAGAAAGGTGTGCCGGCATACGGGGTCAAGGTCAACGAGCGCGGGGATCTGCTTGTACCCGGTCGCGATGTGAACGGCCATATCCACACGCTGCAAACCATCACTCCGGACGGAAAGCTCTTTGAAAAAGGAGGTCTGAAGGCGGGGATGTTCCACACCATTGATCCGGACGGAAAACTCGGACAAAGCAAAAACATCCTCATTTCCGAAGGATACGCCACCGCAGCAAGCGTCCACATGGCAACCAACGAACCGACCATCGTTGCCTTCGACGCTTCAAACCTTGAGCCGGTCGCCAAGGCACTGAAAGAAAAATACCCGGACAGCAAAATCGCCATTCTGGGTGACAACGACCACCACCTCAAACATAACGTCGGAGTTGAAAAAGCCGAGAAAGCCGCCAAAGCAGTGGACGGAATATCACTGACACCCAAATTCAGCGAGGCCCAGCGCAGCCAAGGACTAAGCGACTTCAATGACCTTCATCAGTCCAGCGGACTCCGAGAAGTACAAAACCAGCTTGTCGGGCTATTCAAGCCGCAAAAAAGGGTTGTGAAACAGCAGGCTGCCAGAGCTATGGCAATGTAAATTAACAAGCGGGTCTGAGGGGGGCCGCTAAAATATGAGGATATTACAAATGAAACGATCCAAATCACAGCAGTTACTCGATCGCATTTCCTACCTTCATAAACAATATCGCAGGGAGCTTACAAAGCGAATAGGCAAAAGGCTTGAACAGATCAGGACAGAAAAAAAGGTCAGCCGAGCAGAACTCGCAAGACGGACCTCCTTGGGAACAGAGACCTTAACCAGTTACGAAAATGGGACGCTGGACAGCATCAGCTGTAGCTCCTTATATATGCTGGCTTCCGAGCTTGATGCCGACCTGAGTTGGCTGATTTCCGGGAATGGCAACTTCAATTTCATGCAATATATGAATCAGGGCTACGGAACAGCTCAACTTAAGGCTGAAATTGAAGACGCTCTTAACGATGAAGATTTATCAGCTAGTGCCAGAAAACGGTTCTCAAATTTCCTTGAGCAACTAAGCACACCCAAGACACCAAGCAGTATCAACCCATATGACAATCCGGCTAATATAATAAAAAATGATGACAAATCATCACTAAATAATCACCATTCCACAGGGCTAATATTCGCAATTCAAGATCAATTTCATAAATTTTCACTAAGCTTGCAGACTGTTCTGGATTGCCTTAAAATCGCCGAATCAAGTGGCTGCATCGCAAAGCTTTCGCCAGAATGGTGGTGCTCTGTAATCAACCATAACGACCCAAAAATAAGTATAAAAATCAACAACCCAAAGGAGTAGACAATGGCAAAAATGAGCCGTGAAGAGGAATTCAAAATTATTCAAAGGATTCGAGAACTGGATGCAGAAGGCAAACATGAAGAAGCCCATAAAGAAAGGGAAAAATTACCGCTTGCCCCTCATCTAATTGAAGCCGGCAGAGTTTCAATGGGTGATAAAGAGTTTTTTAGCTCCGGGTTTAACCTTTCAGAAGCTGGTCCAGAAATAATTAAAGCAGGTAGAAAAGCTCTTGGTGATAAGCTTTTTTTTGAAAAGCATCCTGGGCTTTCAGAGCATACGAAATAAGGGAAATAGATGGGAGAAAATAATTTTAAAGCACGTTTTTTATATAAACTGAATGACGATTGGAAAGCTTATCAGCAAAAAGAAAACACACCGGAAGCCATTGCCTTTCAAAAAGGCTTGGCCGGAACCATCGCGCTGTACAAAGAAGCATCCGAGTTCAGCCCGAAATCAATTCTTGAAACCGAACAAATGATCTTGTCCCAAGAGATGGGCTTTATGCAAATTCACCTGAAATGCTTAACAGCCTCACTCCCGCACTCCAAGAACTGAAAGAAGCTCTTAATTGCTTTGAACAGGTTTATGACAAAGAAGGTTACACTCAAAGTAGTAAGCTTTTCAGCGGCAAAAATAAGCAAGGCGGGCTGCCGCTTGATACTGTAAGGAAATTTATTTCCAGTCATCAGGCAAGGCTTTCAAACAGACTAAAGGAAAACAGCTCCCGCCAAGAAAAAAATGTCCTGCTCCAACGCAAGACCAACCTCAAAATAGCAAACGAGGCCTACATAAAATTACAAAAAAAAGCCCTCGGCCTTGAGAACGCTAAGGGCAAGGGAATGGCTAGATAGCAGGAAACTCTGAGGGGGGATTCCTGCTGGCTAAGCTAAACTGTAAACGTATGCCTATGGTTAGGTCGCAAGATAACCCCAAGGGGAATTCTTACAGCTAATACTCTTCATGCTCGATCCGTTTTTTTGCAAGATCAATAACCTGAGAGTGGATCTCCACATCAAACCATTTTTTGAAAAGCCTTCTATCCCGGTTCTTGGGCCACAATTCAACTCTCAAATCCCAGGATTCCAGCTCAAGTTCAAATATTTCCCGACTATTTTTCAAAATGTATTCGAGAGCCTTGGTATTGTCCTCATATTCGGGGACCAAAAAAGTCATGCAGTCGACGTGAAGATCCGCCAAGGTTAAGGTAGGCACACCGCCCGCATCCGGAAGCGCCTTGGCCCAATTTAAAAACGGCTGCCGGGGCTTCACAATTGCTACAATCCTATTAACGACTCTCATATACCCACCTTAATTCACTTAGCCATTCTTTAGTAATACCAATGAAACTCATCCCGCACTTAAGAACAATTTCCACCCCGCCGCTCCCTGACCTTGGCTGCTGCTCCGCTACGCAGCCCGGCAGGGGCTCACTTCATCCTTTTGCGCCTCCGGCTACCCCTTTTGGCCTAGGGAAAAACGGAACCCGATATCGGAGCTACGGAAGCCGGGAGTGAGCCTGAAGCGGAAGGCGGAACGCACGTCCCTGCCGAGGTTAAACCAGCAGCCGCCACGCAGAACACGGTCCTCGCCATCTGCAGGACCTTTAGGATCTTTAACAGATTCTTGCTCATATTCACCATACCGGTCAGCGCACCATTCAAAAACATTGCCATGCATTTGAAAAAGCCCCCATTGGTTGCAGGTCAGCTCCTTTACAGTCACAGCCTTCTTTCTATATTCACCTTTTACTCCATTATTATATGGATAGTTGCCGTTATAGTTTACCTGCTTGGTAGTAATCTTTTTACCAAACGAAAATGGAGTTTCTGTTCCGGCACGGCAGGCGTACTCCCACTCTGCTTCGGTAGGGAGCCTGAGTTTAGGTCCACTAAAATTTTCATTAACGGCTCTAATAAAGTCCTGACAATCATCCCAAGAGACGTTTTCAACCGGCAATTGTACGTCACTTTTAAAACGGCTCTTATTATCGCCCATGACCTTTTCCCACAGTTCCTGAGTACAAGCCGTATCTGCTAGCCAATAACCTTTGGTCAAAGTAACTTCATGCTGAACCTCACCGTCATCGCGCCCCGGCTCATCTTCGGGGGAACCCATCAGAAAGACTCCGGGGCGAATCCAGCGCATACGTTGATTAACGCCTTTAATCTGCAAATCAGCCCAAAGTCCGTACTGATCCTGCCCCCAAGCGATTGCCCATAGCGGGGGAAAAGGGGCTGGCAGCGCGCAATTATCTATGAAACCACAGGTCATATTTATCACCTTAATTTTAATGGGCGGCATATCAACACAATTAAAAATGCATATTTCATACAACATCCTTGCAGCTTATACCAAACTTATCGCCCCTGACCTTGGCTGCTGCTCCGCTACGCAGCCCGGCAGGGTCTCACCTCTTCCTTTTGCGCCTCCGGCTACCCCTTTTGGCCTAGGGAAAAACGGAACCCGATATCGTCGCTACGGACGTCGGGAGTGCTCCTGCTGCGGTTGGCGGAACGCACGAGCCAGCCGTAGTAGAACCAGCTGCCGCCACGCAGAACACGGTTCACGCCATCTGCAGGACCTTTAGGATCTTTAACAGATTCTTGCTCATATTCACCATACCGGTCAGCGCACCATTCCCAGACATTGCCATGCATTTGAAAAAGCCCCCACTGATTGCAAGGTAGTTTATTTACCGCAACAGTCTTCTCTCTATATTCGCCTTTTACTCCATTCTTATATGGATTGTTGCCGTCATAGTTTACCTGCTTAGTAGTAATATTTTCACCAAACGAAAATGGAGTTTCTGTTCCGGCACGGCAGGCGTACTCCCACTCTGCTTCAGTAGGGAGTCGGAGCTTAAGTCCATTTAGCTTACCATTTACGGTTTGTATAAATTCCTGACAATCATTCCAAGAAACACCGTCGACTGGTAATTGCGCGTCACCTTTAAAATAGCTTGGATTATTGTGCATGACCTTTTCCCACAATTCCTGAGTACAAGCCGTATCGGCCAGCCAAAATCCTTCAGTCAAAGTAACTTTATGTTGTATTTCACTATCAAAACGTTCCGGCTCATCTTCGGGAGACCCCATTGTAAAGGTTCCGGGCTGTATCCAGCGCATACGTTGGGTAATGCCTGCAATATTTAGCTCTGCGTAGAGTCCGTATTGATCAAAGCCAAAAGTTTCTGCCCATGGGGGGACAGGAATCCCTGATTCTCTTATATTCTCCCACTGAGAGATGTTGATCCAAGATCCTTTTTCAATACTATCTACAGACGAATGCCCACTTTGCTTGATATCGTTAAGCCTAACCATTTGGTCGCTATTATCAGTGTGCACTCCTACATATGAATTGCCCTGCACCAGACCGAGACCACTTGGAAAAACGTGTTTTATTTCAGAATCGTTAAGAGGCAGAGTTGCGTATAGACCGGTGGCATCGCGGTAGATGGATTCTGCCCATTCGGGTTTGAGGTCGGAGATGAGGACGCACTCTTCCTTAGAGGAAGAAATTACTATTTTCGATAAGTTATCGAGTGGATATAATAAGCCCTCTTTTAACTCAAAATTGTCCTCTTTTTCCCCAGCAAGAAGGGTCAATCTCTCCTGAGCGGAAAAAGAAAATAACGGGACCTCTCCTCTCACTGCACTTGAACGAGAAGTCTTCTTCCTAAAAACAAGTTGCTCGCCATATTGCAGACCTTCCCATATTTGAGAAGGAACCGGATCTTCGCCACGGGCTTTCTTTACATCGTCTTCTTCAATAATTTCAGGAAACGGTTGATCCTTGGGTAGATCCTTGAATGCATTAGCAACGGCACTCTTTAAATAATCAGCTCCATGAACATTAAGTACAGATTTATTTTGTCGCATCCCCATACGTCTGATCCAGTCCTGTACTGATTCAGAATCAGTATCTTCAAAACAAACAGCACCCTCCTTAAGCCAGCCCAGATAATGTCTTAAATCTTCCGGCAAGGCAGAAGGATTCTTTCCGCTGCACTTATTTGCATCCGTACAGCACAACTTCAATGCATGCTGGGTAAGTTGTTCCTCTAAACGTACCTCTGCAGGAAGAGCTGTGTGATAATCACGTATCGCTTTAAATACTCGATCAAATACAGAGTCCACCACCAGAGATAAATCACTGGCCAGACGCCTCGCTTCTTTCTGAATGCTGCAAAGTCCATCCTGATAGTCTGTTGTTTTTTCAGCCCTGATGGAACATGACAAGTAAGTATTGCTTACATCAGGATGATTCCATACAAGCCCTTCTATTCCAACATCAGTACCAGGCAGGATACGCCTAACCTTTCGCAACAAGCCCGGCTCAATACGAAGTGCTGAAGAACAAAGCTTGAGAACGCTCTCAGCTGTAGGCGGCAAGCCTAACTTGCTCAGTCCGTCAGTCGCACAGGGCATGGAGTCATCCCAGCAAATCATCCTGTAGAGGTGCTTATGACGATCATCCCAAAGACGTTCAGGAACGGGAGTTAAGACAATAGGGTCAATACCCTGCTTATGAAGCATGCGACCAAACTTGCACCAATCTTCCCTATCACTGTCCGCCCCATAAGCTCCTAAGTCAGATAAGATAAGTAAAGGAGCTCCATATGGATCAATTTGCAATGGGTAATATTCCATCCGCTCGTGATTAATGGCATCCTCAAGCGGGCCAAATCGGATAAAATGCGTTTTAAGCCCTGATTTACTAACCAAATCGGAAACACCGTTTACAACCATATGAAAATCATTCCAGAACGGAAACAATCGCAAATGAACGTCAACAAGAATCTGCGAGAATGGTGCCCAAACGTTCGACTCTTTCAAAGGGATATCCAGGAGGAAATCTCCACGGGCAAGCATACGGACAGCCTTCACCACATCAGGTTGACGAGACTTCTTCCGCCCATGAAGAGCTTTTTTGATGATCGGCCACAACTTTGCCCATGGAGAAATCGGAGAGAAAGGAGGAGGCGGAGAGGATTTCAATTTTGGCAATTCTCCATTACCGAAATCAATACCTTCGGATGAAGGCGGACGATCCTTACCCAACTGCTTCCTAGATTCAACAAACCAAAAATTAGGCTTTAACGGCTTTTCTGTCGGTTCTGGAAATTCATTTGATTCCCCACTACTGGCTTCCTCCTGCTGGATTAAATCATTATGCTGCCCACCAGAGCCAACTCCACTTTGAACAACCTTTTCAGGAGAATAGTCATACCTAACTAAGCTACCTATTACTTTCCGGTCACCATCAGGAAACTCTCTTAACAACAACTCAAGATCGGCGCGTCCTACAGGCCCTGAAGTATGTTTATAATTACTGTTGCCCATGAATTGCTAGCGCGCGTTTTTTTGAAGAACAAAGGAAAAATTTTCACCCAATTCTGCTGAGGAGCTATTGGGGGACAATGAAAAAACACGGGCAAGATCCAAGAATTCGCTTAAGCCGGGCCGATGTGGACCCGAACTTCTCTTCCGATCTTCAACAACCTTTACAGCAAGATCTTCCAGCGCCTTAGGGTCAACATCAATATCACTGCACGCCTCCGCACGATCCAGCAACCATTTAACGGCCTCATCTAGCTCTTCAGGTATTTCCATGTGAAGAGCAAAACAACGACGCAAAAATGCAGGAGGAAGTTGCCTGTCCTCATTACTAGTAATTATTATAAGAGGCTGGTCCCAATTTTTATCTAGCTCCACCGCTTTCTTTAAATATGGGACTGTAAAACTATTCTCGGCAAAAGCTTCCAGCAATGAATTCGGTACGTTAGCATCCGCCTTGTCTATTTCGTCAATCAGAACAACCCACCCTTTGGGCCTAGATTCAGAATCGCTTTCAGAATTTTCATTACCAATTCTCAATTCTTCCATTATTTTAATTGAAGGAGAACATCCTCCTGAACAATATCCATACCGCTTTAACGCTTCTTCTGGCTGGTATGCCCACCATAATATCCCTGGAGCAATATACTTCTCTTTGTCGAGTGTGATCGTACTACCTGGTTTTGATACCTGTGCGTCTCCAAGACGTTGAACAGCATCGAACTGCCAAAGCAGATCGTTCGGCTCAGTGCAGGCGGTTACAGTCTCAGAAATATAATACCTGTTCAGCAAATTAAATGCCGCAGCTTTAGCAAGAGTGCTTTTGCCAACACCAGGCTCCCCTCGAACAAGTAGAGGGCGCTTTGCTTTAATCGCAGCCTTGATTGCAAATTTATGCTTTTCATCCCAAAAATAATTAATTTTCATTTAAAGAAACTTCCTCGCCTAAGGTTGTAGACATATTGATTCTTAAAAATTTCAATTGACGCTGATTAGTAATTCTTAATGCCCCAGTATCTTCGGATTTATTGATAAAAATAATTTGAGGAAAAATTTCATGCAAAACACTTGACATATCGAAATATTTATTCTCAGGAAAAACCATAAAAAAATAATGTGGAGACTTAGCTTTCCTTGAATGGTCAAATCTAGAACGAAAAATATCTAAACTATCTTTGTCTGACGTATATATTTTTGATTCATTGAAATCGACATCATTCAAGGCATTGTATACAAGATTAATTTCAGTATCCAGAACTCCTCTGCGAGTGAATCCAGACTCAGGTTTTTCAAACACATAGTAGTAATGCTTAATCATGTGCGGCTCAAAATCTTTACCCAATAATGGAGATAACATTGCATCAAGGTCTCGCATTTTGTCATCACAATAGTCACATTTATAAATATTAGATTCAGCCTTTAAGAAATGATCACTTCTCTCAAATTGTGATTTGAAAACTAAAATCAAAAAGAATAAACACCGAATATCATAAACAGTACTTTCAGATAAAAAATCTCTTTCTAGCCCTGAAACAGTGAGGATAGCATCACAAATCAAGGTAACTATGTCTTCAACTTCATTATGTCTAAAAAATTTATCTATGTTGTAAAAATATTCGTCATCATCTTTAATGTTAGCAGTTTTACATAATATCCTTGCAATGTGCTCTCTACTCAGAAAGGAAAGAGAATTAGCAAAGGCATATGACTTCACACATTCAACATTTAGAATCACTTCTTCCTGATAATTACATCCGCAAACTTCATTTAATTTCGCATTTATAACATGTAATGCACTACTTACTCTACACTCAAATTCATCGAGCTTAATAAAGAGGGCCCTGTCCTCTATGCTCAAATCCTTAAGGGTTGCTACTGCTAATAATGGAGTTAAATTCTCCATACTAGCCAAAAAACTTTTTTTGGTTATCGCAACCTCTGTATCGCAATGCGCTCTGATTCTAGATAACGAATCTGCTTTTCTTTCAAGACATCCATTCCAATCATCAGCCATAAATTCTATACAAACGGATAAAATATCATCCAAAATACAATCAGATGCAAGCGATTGTAAGAAGCTAACTTCAATCTCACCAGAAAGACCAATCCTTAACCAATTAGCTCTTAAACCGTCTCCATCCGCAATTTCAGCAAGGATATCCCTCATCCTTTCTTTGAGCGGATTTTGATAATCACCATTAGCAATATTTTTAAAATCAAAATACTCTCGACAAAACCCCAGTAGAGCCTTCGCTACACCTTGAAGAGAGCCTCCCGTAATCGAAGCCACTGACCCGCAATCAGATAAACAACTACTGAAATTCACAACTTACTCCTAACAACGATATTACAATATGTGCTTTCTTTTATGAAAGACACATATTGTATTGTCAATAACCAACACTTGATAACTATCGATTAAGAATTTTCATGCTGCGCCCAATCTCATTCCCCGAAACCTTAACATTGCGCCCAAACATCATCCGCGCAAATCCATGCGCCACCTGCGCGGCTGCTGGATCATTCACGCTGAAGAAGATTTTATCGCCGTTATCTTTGACCATGGAACCATTCTTCAACGCGTAAAGCACGTTTCCGGACGAATCGACGCGCCAAGTCATTTGATCCAGATTACGTTTTCTGGGATCGTCAGTGCGCTTGGCCTCTTCGGACTGCAACTGGAGCATTTTGGAAATGGATAACAGCCTGCGCTTATCCTTCCATGCCAAGCTTGAATCAGTTCTGAACTGACTCTGCTTAAGCTTCAGTTCAGAAACTTTTGATGCCGGGGAATCAAAAACAGGAGAGGGATTACTTTGGATCGGCTCTTTCTTCGACCGTAGGACCTTCAAGGCAATTTCATCACCGCTCTCAGCCTTCCATTTCAAAAAATCATTCCAACGGTTAAACGGGGTCTGCTGACGCAGCTCCGCGCGCTTTCCGGACATTTCTTTTTTGAGAGCTTCGATAGCCTCTGTCTTTCTGCCGGCAGCGAGAGCAATCAAACGGCTGCGGTCTTTAATCCTGAGTTTTTTATCGTTCTTAAGAGCCTTAATCTTGCCATCCCAATAAGAGCTGGTCTGCTTCCAACAACCATCCTGCTCTTCACGCAGAACCTCGTAAGCCTTTTTCCTGCCGGTAACAGCGGCACGGTATTCAGCATAAAGCTCACCCTGATGCTTATGCAGCGGTCGGGCGACATACCTATCCTTCTCGCTGACCACGATCCCATTGGTATTCTGGTAGTGGCCGAGCTGCGCCTCAAGCTTGGACTTAGTAAAATTCCGATCAAGCCGGCTAGCTTTGATGGCCGTCTTGGAATGGCGGTCCTTGATGCTGCAACCGTTCCCGCGCAAACGAACTTCGATCCCGATCTCTGCAAGAGACATATGGAATTGATGCCAATCCTGCGCTTTATCCAAAGACTTTAATATAAAATCCTTGCGTTCCTTCACATACGAATCAAAGGACTGCTGGCCGGAGTGAGCTTCATAAGTAGCTGCCCGGTCATTGCTGCGCTTCGGCTCCTGATCCTTCTTCCTGCCGTTATCGAACTTCAGGCCAAACTTCAGCTCCAGCTCACGGTGCAGCCGATCCCGCTTGTAGAAATCCCGGTAAGGCTCGTGGCGGGTCAGCTTCTCCGGATGAATCATATTATATGCAATGTGCATATGGATGTTGTTAGTATTTTTGTGGACACCACAATGCCGCTGGTGCTCTTCAAAACCCAAGGCCTTGGAGAACTCCTGCTCAATCTCCTTGAAATTCTTCTCCGTGAGGACATACTCATCTTCCGGCCTAAAGGAAACGATCAGGTGATAGGTCTTCTCCTTGCCAGTGCGCTGATTCAAATCCTGAGTGTCGAGAACTTCCTGAATAGCCAGCTCGTAATCCTCGCCAGCCCAACAACCGGCACACCACGACATCAGGGTCTTTTCGCCCTTGTGCTTGGCATCGGCAATATAATCGGCCAACCGCCGATAATTATCATTCTGAGGCTTACAGGAAATTCTACGACTGATCATATGGTTCGGACCTTCTGAACTATTTCTTTCTGAAGCCGACGAAGGTCTTCCAGCAAAGCTTCAACATCTGTGCGATGCTGGTCATCGTCAAGAATCCACATCTTGAGCAGACCGCCCAGACGACCCTGATCGGCATTGAGCTTTAGTAACTCCCGGCGGGCCTGCTGGTCAGCACGGCTCTTGATTTCATGTCCCAGACAAACGGCCTTGGCAAAAGAAGACAGCGAAAGACTGCACTGCTGCGCAGTCTCTCTAATCTGTTTGTACTCCTCGGCAGAAACGTAGGTTTTAATAACTTGCTTCTTGCTGGGCATGTCTTTTACCTGACTCATTATTGATACCTTCCCAAACGATACTAACCGCATGAGGGACATACGATTTGGGCAAGTACTCCAGCGAATCAATGCACATGTCCTCACATAAACTACCAAGAAGCTCGTCACGGGACGACTGGCCACAAAAAGCCCAGTAATCAAGTAAGCCATTAACCGGTGACAATTCCTCCTTCGAACAGATGTCCTTACCGCGCATTTTAGGCGGAACAATGCGCATACACATCCTGAGATAAGTCCATGCACTTTCCATGGCCAGTGCATCCATTTCATAAAGATCTGGAACCCGGACCACCCCTTCGATCTGCCGTTTGCCCTGTTCCCAGCTGATGCCTTCCAGAAAGCACCAGTAGCGGGCGACACCTTCAAACGCCCTCACAGCCTCCGGCTTTGCTTTCTTGTACAGAAGCTTTCCCTCCGCCGGCGGAATAGTCAGCCTGGCTTCCATGGCATTGAATGCTTCAAGAAATTTGATTTTCCACTCCATTGCCTTTTGGCCAGTAAACCCCATAGCAAGAAGCGAGAAGCCGTCACGAGTCATGTTGAATGAGGGCTGCTCTTTATTTTGTTTATTTATATAAGAGGACTCCTGAAAATTAAGGCGTCGAAAATCATCGGGTACATCCAGATCATTTATTGATTGAAGTACGTTATCATGGCGTTTTTCAAACAGTTCTGCCACCAGCAATGAAGAAGCCATCGGCTGATTTTTCTCCATAACTAATTCAATAAAGGTTGATACTTCACTGTTCTTACTATCTTTTTTACTCATCTCAGATACTCCATATCGTTTGCAGTTAATGCCAGTCCAAAATTGAGCCGTGCTCAATTCCGTCAGCAACATACGTTGAGCCGAAGGCGAATAAGTCAACCTCAGCCCCATGGCTGAGCAGGACGTAAGGGAGACCACCTGAAAAGGTGGGACTACCTTACCTGTCCTGCCTTCGGACTCCGCAGGAGTATAAGCGATTTAGCGGAAAAATTTCAATTTATTTAATTATTACTGCTGTTTCTTGGTGAGTGTTGTTTGTCCTCTATAATTCTCGTTAAACATTGTTGAGTCTTGATAATTCTTGTTAATTCTTGCAAAATTCAGCAACCTAAATTCAATTTATAAAATAACAACGACACAAAATGAATAAAAACGAACCCACTGGCATTATCACCGAACTTCTCTCAAGCCTCAAAAATACAGTCAGCGAAAAAATTGATAACCCTTTACTTTTCCCCTTTATTTTAGCTTGGGTAGCTTGGAACTATAAATTCTTGCTAGTATTGTTCTCTAACGAAAAAATTACCAAGAAACTGGAAATGATTGACCAGCTATACAGCTGCGATTGGGCAACCCAAATATGGATATGCAAAATAACATATTGGGTCGCTATACCGTTGGCTTCAGCTGCAATTTTTATTTTAGTATTCCCCCTAATTTCAGCACTAGCCTTATGGATCTGGCTGAAATGGATCACTTTCAGAAACAATTTAATTTTAGAAAGCAGAGGCAAACAGGTTCTGTCTAGAGAACGATCAAATAAAATACTTACAGATATTGCAAACACTGAAAACGAACTCGAAGACGCATATATAAAGATTGAAGACTTAAATGACACTATCTCTCAACAAGACTCAGAAATTACTAGACTGGGGTCCGCATCAGACGGAGAAGACACAACTCCAAATAGAATTAAAATGAGCCAAGCTGCCCGAATTGTATTAACTGAATCAGATACTCCTTTAACCATTGATGAAATTTATGATAAAATCATATCAAACAACCTATTCACATTTGGAGCCAAAGACCCAAAAGGTATTTTGCGAAGTACAATACGTAAAGAGTGCGTTGACAAGAATCTTAAAGGGTCAAGGAAAACACGTTATTTTGTTGAGCTACCTAATGGAAAGTATACTCTCAAGCAAATTCACAACCAAAATTATAACATTCAAAATGAATAAATTACCATTATGGAATGCAGAAGTGACAAAATGAAAAATATCCGCTTATACGTATTTGTCTACTTAGTTATTTTTTTATGTACACTACCAATCGATTACCTTGGCCTACCGATATATAGATCTTTTAATCCTAATTTTAGCTCATGGTGGTCAGAATGTTGGGGTGGGCTCACAGCAATTTTGGAATTTTTTTATTATCTTGCAGGGATCATTCTGGTTTCTTCAGCTTACCTTGCATATCAACAATATAAAAGAGATCAATCGAATGATGAGAAACATTGGGAATTCGAATCAACCAAAAACTCTTTAAATATTTGCAGTAAATACCAAAAAGACATTGCATTTAATATGCTTGACATAGACAGAGAGTACATTTCAAAATGTCAGGTTGATGTGAACAAAGGCGACTTCAGCCCAGAAGTCACAAGAATTGTAAAAATAGCAGATGAAATTGATTTGTTCGCATACTATTTTAATTCAAATTTAGTCGATGAAAAAACAGGAAAGGAATTTATAGGGCAATATTTTTGTACTCATTATAGACTGCTAAAACCTCTTCTTTCCGAGATTGACCCAAAGTTCGTAGAAAAGTATAAGGCCTCTGAAGAATTGTTCAAAAAATGGAGCTAGGTTAATTCTGATATGCCAGGTCATGATTCATACTTTTTGGTTAAACTAAATCAGGGGCAAGTTGATAGCATCCTTTCCGATTATCAGTTTGAGAGAGCTTGCTGGCGACTTACTGAAGATAATGTAAGTTCAGTGGTAGGAGATAGCCCTTTCTATATGTTGCTCCTTGCCGGGGAGGGAGATGATGAAGTCGTTCTCACTGCCGAAAAGCGCAACGAGAGATCATTAATGGAGCATTTTTTAGAGTGCGTTCACTTATGCTCAGAAGGATTCTTTAAAAGTGTAGTTAAAGAATGCTATAATGTGAGATACTGCTTATTAAACAGCGAGGCTAAGGCTGAGTTTACTGAAGAAGTAAGGCAAGCCCTTAATCCTCATTTTAATAGAGTTACGTTTGGGCTAAAGCAGTGTGTAACAGATCCTTTTAGCAGGAATTAGTTATGAAAAATCAAGGAATGTATATACCAGCAGTCATGGGGAACTTTAGCAATATTACTTATTTTTCATCTGTTATGCCCTTAACAGAAATCGCTAAAAGAGTTGACTACGTTCAGGACATCCATTTTAGTAACAACTTGTCTGAAATGATCCAAAGATCCTTAGATGAAAAAAGAGTTAAAGAGATATGTAAATATATTTCGGATAATGACCGAGATCGTTTCTTCAACTCGCTTGTACTAGCTGTTTATAATGGATCGCCCAAATGGTATCCTGCGAATATTGAATCTGATATTTTACCAGATGAGACAAAATACGCACCTAGTATGGTCGGGATACTTTCATTTTCGGGTAATGAGTCGATAATAGCTATCGACGGACAACATCGTTTAGCTGGAATAAAAGAGACTCTTTTGGCAAACAATGTAACAGACATAACAGTTCCTGTAATTTTTATTGCCCATGACGAAGACAGAAGTAGCCTAATGCGGCAACGAAACCGTAGGCTTTTTACAATGTTGAATAAGCATGCAAAGCCAGTAAATACTTTTGAAATAATTTCACTGGATGAAGATGAAGCTCCAGCCATTGTAACTAGGATGATTGTAGAAGAGAAGAATATTGTATCAGAGGACTTGATCGCGTTTGATAAAAGTGGAAAAATTAACAACAAAAGTGAATATTGGGATTCAAATCTAATTACTATTGAAGATCTTTATTATGTTGTTCGTGAGCTTCTCACTAAAGTTCATCCGAACAAAAAAACAAAAAATAAGTTTAGAACTGACCCAAGGCCAAATGACGAGCAACTTAATAGTTACTATGATTTTGCGATAAAATATTTTGAGCTTGTTTCTAATAATTTTAAGTCAATAGCAGAAATATTTAATTCCACGCCAGAAAACAGAAAAGACATCTTTTCTAAATATAGAAGTGATCATGGAGGCAATGTATTATTTCGTCCAAAAGGTTTTGTTATGTTGGCAAAATTAGTAGCAATGCTTAAAGATTTAGACCTGCACGAAAGAGTCGCATTATGTAAAAATATTCCATTAGAACTTACTCGCCCCCCCTACTGGGGAACTCTCTGGAAAAAAGAAGGTGGGATACAAGAAGGAGAAGAAGCAAAATGCAGAGGGATGCTGTTATATCTACTTGCTCCAGAATTAGTATCTAAGGCACGCAAACAACAATTAGACAAATTCTACGCCAGTATATATGGACTCGATCCAGCTGATTTGGTTTTACCAGACTCTTTTCAAGAACTTTACAACGACAAAGAACAGTACGCTTAAATGCAAACCTTAAATTTGAGTCATGGCAGTAAACATCGCAATATTTTAAATAAAAACAAAAGTTTTGGATTAAGGATTTAACTGATACTGTTGTCCTCCACGCCTTCATCCGAGGCGGTAATATCAGGGAAGACGCATATACCTGCACCTTTTTTAGCAGTTTTATATAAGTATCCAACTCCTCTTTGAATATGTTGCTTTAGCGTTTTCTGTAACCAACCCTGAACCACAGGAATACCGTCAACAACACACCGCTGTTTCAACAAAGCCATATAGACCTCATGGTGTTCACCGCCAAAAGTTTTCCAAGTCATTTCAACAGAACTATCACTGGGAATATCTTCGTCTCTTGGCTTTGTTGGCTCAGCTAGAGACAGGCAGAATGCCCAGCGACACAGAACGTTCCAATTGGTAATCCCTGTATGTCGTTTCACTACGGCAAGTTGATCTTTTGCTCTTTGCGATAGTCTTACGTGTTCAATCATATTAGCTGAAATATCCGTTGGTTATTTGAGTTCTGTGTCGCTTAATATCGTGCTGTAATGTGTAACTTGCACCAATAAATTCCGAGAGTTTTTCTTTCGCTTCGCCAACGATTTCAGTGTCAGTAGAAAGCAGAATTGTCTGGTGGCTGACATTTGGAAAGTAGTATTCAACTAAAAGATTCCTATGGACCGAATCAAGACGTCCAAGGGGAGTATCAACAATGATAGGCAGGGGTCGACCTGACGCCCTACCAAGTCCCCAAAGAATAGAGATAATGACCAACTGCCGTTCCCCGGCAGAAAGAGATGTTAGTGGAATATGTCTATCATTCTGTCCCCGTAAAACCAGTTCATAGTCATCTGTATTGATTTTTACCGAGGTAATGAATCCCTTTTTTCTTAAAAGGAGATTTGTACTCTCCAATATGAGCCCTTCAAGGTGAGAGACGGACTTATTTAATACAGCGTCGCCAAATTCTCCTACCCGATTACGAGCAATTCCAGCATATTTGATGACTCTGTCATGAACAAGCTGCTCTGCGTCCTCTATAGCTTGCTTTTCTAGTAACCGTTTTTTTTCAGCCTTTTTAAATTTATGTGATCCTTCAAGCTCTGCAATTTTTCGTTCAATACTTGTCTGCTGATCGATTGCTTTACTTAATGCATGCTTTGCTTCGTCTCTTTTCCTAATTGATTCAGCCACACTTTCCTCTGGGGGAATCATAGAAAGTTTTCGTTCTAAAGATTCCTTCTTTTCATTCCACTGCTCATATTTGTTCTTGAGCGAAGCTGCCTGCTTTTGCTCATGAGCAATAATCTGAGGAAGATGCTGAAGAGTAATGCTTCCGTCTTCAGACATATCTAATATTATTTCTGTTGCAGCAGTCTCGCTTCGGCTCGAACGATCAGCCTTCAAAAGTTTTGAAAGCTCATCATATGCGCAGGGTGCCTTTTCACTAACAACTCCTAAAAACGTTTGGTCTCGATCTTCGAGCACCTCAAGCACTGCTTTTGCTTTAATCGCAGCCTGTTCACATTTCTCCTGTTTCTGAGTGTCAGCAATCAAATCACCGATCAAGGCCAAAGGAAGAGTGCCGGCTGCTCGCTCTCTAAGTTCTGCTGAGATCGCTTCAAGCTCTTGCTGCGCGCACCCTAAATCCTCTTCAATACCTTTTCTGTGGATGAAAAGTTCCGCTCCGCTTGCTTTAAATTCTCCCTCAGCCTTGGCAAGCTCTTTTTCTTTTGCAGCCAGTGTTTTTTCAACAGCTTTCTTTTCTGCTTTTAGACCGTTTAGTTCGATTTGCTGTTGTTTTAATAAGCTTTCTAGAGTCTCCAGCCTTTCTTTGACTTCAGAATCTGCTGTTTCTTGGGATTTCTTATAGATGAGTGAGGAGAGGTCATCTTGCAGCCGGTTAAGGAGGTTGATTCCAAGCAAAGCTTCAACTCCTGTCTTAAGAAGTAGCTGAGCTCCTTCTTTACTTGCCATATCTGCTACGGCTTCACCGTCAAAAAAGAATAAATTTGCAATGCTTACAGGTATAAATGAGTCAATGAATTCTTCCCACGTAGATGATATAACAGAATCATGCTTCCCATTTTTGTGTGCGACAAATTTTTCAGCAACCCTACCGCCAGATGTTTCTTTCCAGCTTCGGGTCACTTTATAAGTGTCTTTTACCCCTTGAGAGTACGTCGCAAATGACAAGCTAACACGGCTTTCTCCAATGGACTGGTCATTGATCAGTTTTTTTAACAAAGCTGAGTATGATGTAATTTTGGGGTCAAGATGAACGAGTCTCTTGCCAAACAAAACAAGCCTGATGGCAGTAAGCAGACTTGTTTTACCTGCACCATTTAAACCTCCGACCAAGACAATAGGGTGAGAGCTGTCCTTTGGACTTAAATCCAAATGTTGAACTTCTCCGTATACGCTAAAGTTTTCGAGAATGAGTTCGCCTAAGAGCATTTATCTTCCTCAACTGTACGTACTTTATTATATTGTTTGGTGAAGTTAACGGCATCATCTTTACTGTCATAGAATGCTTTGCGGATCACCTGTTCCATCCTGTCGTATAGTCCTGCGCGCCTGAGCTTTGTCTGGTATTCCCACATCAAATCGAGCAGTTCGCGTATCATTTCGTAGCTCAGTCTATTTTCCGGGCCACATATTTCTTCGAGAAGTTTAAGCTCTTCTTCTCCAAAACAATGATAGTGCTGGAGATTTGTGCCCGGAAAAGTTTTGCCTGTTTCATCTTTATAAATGACAGGAAGGCGGTCCTCAATTTCGTGTTTTTCTACGAGCCATATACGACGAATTTCCTTTAGCTCTTCAATGGATATCAGGCTTATGTCACCAAAATCCATAGGAGCATTTTGACGCATAGTTTTTTCTGTTTTCAGCAGTTGTCTTAAAAATATTTCTCGTTGGCTTTGTAAATATGGGCCGTGAATGGGCTTACCTTTATAAAATTCTACAGAACCCTTCATCCTACGGAAATCACGCATTTTTTTGTCATCTTTGACCGTAAGGTGATTACGATATTGGATTAAAGGCAAAAGCCACTCATTTGCCTTATCGTTTGTCGCCATATTTTCAAGTGAGCTGTCGCGAGTAACCAAAGTACACGTCCAGCAGCCGAAACGGCTTTTTCCACAACTTGGAGTTTTTTCGTCCAACTCAATGATCATCGGGCATTCGCGGTCTTCAGTCGCGTCTTTGTATAACTCAAGCAGTTCGGAATTACTTAAACCCCACGGGTTGTCTTTATCCATAAGAAAAGCCCAAACATCATCATTGGTCCAGTCTTCAATTGGAGTGTAAATAAGGCAGTTATCCACGTGCTTGTTGGGGCTTAAACGGTCACGTAAGCGATGCTTTTCATGCCGGCGCATATTGCTTGCACGTTTTGCGCTTTCATACTTTCTTGTCCCTAGGGCTAGGATTGTTTCGCCGTATTGGTTGGCAACCTTTTCAATAAATTTGTTGGAAGGTTCAATTTTAAGACGATCTGTACACCAGCGAAATTTTGACCACGGACGAGGGTAGCCACGTCCAATCAAATTAACCCAAAAACTATTCGTTGTTTCAGGATGAAGAAGATTGGCCTCAAAAGGCATATCCTGCTTTTGGGCATGGTGGTTAATCAAATTTAAGGACTGCCTGACCCAACGTGCAACAACCGGATTCTCGACAAGGGTATCAGTGCTAATTATATAAATTTTTTTATTACGTTCATCAGCAGGTAAATCTTCGAGGGCAAGCCAAATCAATTGGAGAACAGCTGTAGAATCTTTTCCTCCACTATATCCTATTACCCAAGGATGTGGATCTTCTTGGTATAGATTCCTCACCTCTTCATATAAGAATGAGAGGTATTTTTTATACCCCATACCATCCAGCTGAAATGCTGAGTATTGATGATTATCATTTTTAGTCATTTACAGGTCTATACCTTATAGCTCGAAGACAACCGATTAGATTATTTAAAAAATATCACTTTAGTGCAATTAGAAAGTCACCTCATAGTTTAATACCTAGCGAGTTGCAACCATGAGAACAATGAAAAATCCATACAGTCATTTATCCCAGCTTGACTAACACCGCAAGACACTACCTAGTATTCATCAGGGACAATTATAAAAACAGCGAGACTATTTACTTAAGAAGATTAGCAGGATATGTGTAATACATGCAGCACACAATCGTAGTTGAAAAAAAAGACCCACATGGGGACAAAATCACCCACATTTACCATGTTGGTAAAAATATTGCGCTATATATAGCTGGGGAAAATTTAAAACTATACACTAAGTCAAGTGATCCAGTAGAAAAAGAACAGCATGCGAAACTAGTAGCCCTTTTAACTAGCATAAGAGCGGAAACTGAAGATTTTAAATCCCCATACGAAAAATACCAGCCCATAGTGGCGTCAGCGTTACTTAAAGGAATAACTGTAAAAGGTCACAATACAACCAAAGAACTTAAAATTATTTTAGATAAAATTAAAAGAATTAAAATCTCAAAAGCGAGAATTATGTACTGGCTCTCAATAGCAGTACCGTTCATGGTATTCTTTTCAGTATACTGCTACTATGAATATGACACATTATTCAATGCTCCATTAGAAAAAAACTTAGTTTTAGCATTCAAATGTGCATTATATGGCATGTTAGGCGGGACTATTTCAGCTACATTTCAGATACACAATCTTAATCTAGACATTGAATCACCACAAAAAAGTAATATAGTTCTAGCTTTATCAAGAGTATTTCTTGCTGCAGCGTCTGGCTTTGCATCTTTTTTTATCATCAACTCTGGACTATTTGGCCTACTAAAAACACCAGTTGGAATTTGTGGATACTATAGCATTGCCATTATTGCAGGATTTAGCGAAAAATATATTCCTAATTTATTGATCAGCTGGGAAAAAAAACAAATTAAAAACTAACAAGACGAAACGCTTTCTTCCTCATCACATTTTCTGCGATGCAAATAGGCACAAAAGTCATCAAAAATACTCTCTGCATATGGGTATAACCACTCCCTATCTTCTTTTATGTAACTCAATCGATGTGCTTCGAATGGCGAATCAATACAGTATTCATTGCCAAGAGAATTCATTTTCTGAGCGCAAAGCATTGAAAGCCTCTTTGCGACTCCCGACATTATACGTGAATGAGAAACACTAGGCATCAAATCAACTTTATCACAGCAACAGCTATACATAAAAAGGTCACTTGATTGGAATACATTACCTCCAACATCTTTGACTAATGCATTAAAACGCCCCTTTTTACTCACATCAAGAGCCCAATCAATAACGGGCAGTCGATTAGACACATTAATATAAATATAACCTTCACCAACTATAAAATACACATATTTACCGGAGAATGATCCGCTTACAAAATGACTTCTCATAACAACTAATCTAAATCATCACAAATTGTTGGGTTTAGCTGACACCATTGATCTAAATGGGACGAGTACAAGGTATTAAGTTTCTTCAAAACCTTTTCCATAACATCATCATCAACATCAGCAAAATGCCTATATGTCAAACTTTCAGCAACGCCCCGGCAAAACATCATCGCTTCAAGAATTTGTTTTGCTGAACTATTTGACTTCAGTTGAGAAAGAACAACAAAATTAAAATAATGATTTTCATTTACCCTGATAAAAGTGCCCTCATCAGTATTAAAACCAATCTCATACAGTTGATTTCCTTTTACCTTACTAGAGTATCTAACTTTCCTGAAAACCTTTTCATCTTCAAACGCAACCTCATCCTCTTCCCCCTCAGTGCTTTCAACTGCTTCCGTTAACTTCTCTTTTCGTCTATCAACCATTTTTTTATCCGGTGGAGACAAAGCAAATTCAGGATCTTCCTCACTAAGATCCTGACTTAAAAAACTAAATGCAGCCCCATCTTTTTCATCTTCAATCGTTGCTTTAAGTAACTCTTCACATTTATCGAAAATTTCTCTTGCTATGGCTTTGGGTTCACGCAGCATAATTCTTAAGGATTTTTCTAAATCCTCTGGAACAGAAATACGTTGTTTTGAAACATCCACATGCAAGGAATCGTCATGCTCACTATTGATAGATAATTTTATTCGCAAGCCATAGGCATCTTTTGAAATAATAAACTTATTATTTATACACCTTAATCTGTCTCCCCAGCGCACGAGTCTCCCATTTCTATATATAAAAAAACCCATATTAGCTCTAGAAACTTTATAGGACTTAACTAGCGCACGTTCAGCGGGAGAAAGACTTGGATTTACCTTCATTCCGTCTTTTGGGAAAGCTACTGCTTCAATCTTGATTTTTGAATTAACACCAGCCAACTCAATTTCTTCATCTAAAACCTTGCAAGGACGTACTCCATCATAATCCTCAGAGTCATATTCAGACATAGCTTCATTGAAAAAAAGAATATCAAAAGGCTTAACAGAATAATCTTCAACTTCTGAGGCAACTTGACGAATTGTTATACCCAAAGGATTTTTTGCTTTGGTCAAAAAGCCTTCATACACAACACCTAGTTCACGTTTAAGATCACTAAGAATACTATTCATCGATTTCTGACGTTCATATGTGCATTTATCTATAGTAACAACTGTTCCAGATTTCGAATCAATCAAGTTTGAAAACTCTAATTCTTCATTCTCAGTAAGGGGTTCTGAAAAAATCATGTATTCATCATAAATTTCCAGCTGATCATAATCTAAATAATATTTGTCCGTAAATTTGCCATCTTTCCGGCTTAACACGGTAATACGATCTCCTAACGATAGACCAGCCGATTTCAGCCCTAAACCATACTTAGACAAACTATTAGGGGCATATCCTCCATACGACCCGGAACCCAACTCAAAAGCAGACACAACTTCATCATCTGACATCCCACAACCATTATCAATAATGGAAAATTTACCAACACTGTTCCTATTAGACGTTTGTTTACCTTCTGCTAACTCAAGAACAACAAGTACACTAGAGGCGGAGGCAGTTACAGCATTATCGATGATATCTTTTATTGCTGAGACAGGGGAATAACCAATTTTTGAAATCGCCTGACAAACTCTTGAAGCATTAATTTGAACAGGAATAGGGCTGGCTGTAACTGACATGAAATAACCTCTTCCATTTATATTAATTAAATATTATTAAATTAGCATAATGATTAACCAAAATCAACACTTCCAACAAACATAGTCATAAAAATTCAACTGCTTTGATGTATTGCCTCACACAACTTATGATAAGATTCTAGGCTTTTCTCAATATCCTTCAGGCAACTCTGAGCATCAAATGCGCGAATCCCCTCCCACAGGTTATCTGCTCTATCTAAATGATATCTGAAACTCTGATCCATAAGCTTGTACGCACTCTCAATCTCTTCTTTTTTGACCTCAGGTTTTTCACCAGCCTTTAAGTTAACCACTTCAAAATTTTCAAAAAAGACAAAAGCATCATCTGGATATAATCGTTTAAATTCATCCCGTAACTGATCAAGCCTATGAACTTTAGCAGCTCCCCCAGTCTTCTTTGCAATAGCTCCTTTATAAAACAACTCACAACCATGATAATAAGAAGAAAGCACAACTGAACCATGCGACCATGAACAATCAAGCCCGTCATTGATAATTGCAGAACACAACAACCGTGCAGCCTCTAGATTTGCTCTCGCCAATGAAAAATGGATCGCAGCATTGTCCAAACCAGCAAGGCTAGTGGATTTGACTAGCTTAGGGAGAGAGCTAATGTTCTTATTTTTCCTATCCAAAACCGCCTTTCCTTCCAAAAAACATACCGCAGCAGCACCAATTTTTATTAACGATTTGACCTTCTTCATAGCTTATATCTATTCTACCCGCTGACTCGCTCCAGCTCTTGCTTTTCTTTCAGGATAGCGTCAGCGCGATCATTGATTTGGCTGACGGTTAATCCATCAAGTTTTTTAAGCCTCTTCAGAAAGAAAGGATCGCCATAGGTTTCCTGCTGCTGGGCCAGCGCATAAACTTCTGACAGGCGGATATCCGAGCCAAGACGTTTTATCTCTCCATTTGATAGTATCAGCGCAAATGATTTCCTGAGCTGGTCCTTATCTTCAGCACTCATGTCTTTTGTTAAAGCCGTGACCGAAGCTTCAAAAGTCGACTCGGAGGATGTGTCTAGAACGACACTTCCCCAGCCGACTAAGAGACAAACGACAAACGCAGTGATACATATTTTCCACATATAAAAAGCTCCCCTTCCCAAAAGATCTACCCCAACGATTAGACCAGATACATTACTCCCCCTTCCTGAGTTGGAGATGGATCACTAGGCTCTACGGCCTCTAGCATGTATTCAATTATTTCAATAAGTTTACTATTATCAGAAATATGTCTTGCAGAAAGCTGGCTCATAACATCATTAAAATTGCGACGGCAATCATGTGAATTTTTAGCCACCATCAGTTTCTGTTTTCGATGCTCAGAATCAATTACTTCAATTGAACGACGCTCATATTCAGCTTGAAACTCGTCTACAAACCCAGATTCCTCAAAAGAATCCACCATCGCATATGCATCTTCAGGCCGCCCATCCTTTGTACATGCCAATAAATATTTGTGAAAAACCTCATAATCTTCATAAAATTCGAGTTTTTCATGACGCAGAAGTCTTGATAAAACTTCAACACGAATAGAGGGTAAAAGGGTGCTAAAAATTGTTCCCCCACATGAATCGTATCTAAAAGGGTTACTTTTGAAATACTCAACCAAAACAAAATTCAAGAGGGACATGGCAAGCTGAACAACTTCATGTCCTTCTTCGGCTGAAAGCACTCGCCCTTCTTCATGGTGAGACCCTTTATTGCCGATATTTGCTATTCGTTTTAAATTAGAAACAAGTTCAGAATTGTCATATGATTCTGATATTATTTTTATTTTTTTGGCAAATTTCTTTTTAGAATCTTCTGGAACCAGCAAAAATTTGTCCATCACCATTTCAGCATACCATCTTGCTGCATTGGCTTTGGTCTCTGCCGACGTCTGCGGAGAAAACAGGTCATGAATCCTATGTTTTGCATAATTAGGAATTAAAAAATTTGACACAATATATTCCGTAAAACATTAAACTGTTTAAAGTTTAGGGCTATATTCAACACCCCTCAAATATTCAAAAACTCAAACCAAAACTCAATTCCAAAAATCACACCATTTTTAGCTAAAAAAAATTGACCCACATACCTTTAATAAATGTGGGCCAATCAGAATTACTTTCTATCCATTTGCAACTCGATCGTCGTCGCCTATGGGTTGCTGATTTTTTTCAGCTTCAATTTCGCCCTCAATGACGGCCTTCATAGCCTCAAGCTTGGCGAGTTGAGCTGCTTTATCCATGGACTTTTCAACATCCATCAGTTTCTTAGTAATATTAGGCAAGCTTAAATTAAGCACAATTTCGTTACCACGAAACATGTCACCTTCACCAAGCATTAGCCAGTTTGCATCTATATTATATTTGACAATCCAGTTCGCAATTGTCTCCTGCTTCGGTTGACGATCGCTACCAAAATAGCCTGACAATGTAGCTTTTGAGATCCCCCCAGCTTTAGCAAAATCTTGATCATCTATGCGAAGTTGGTGGATAACCTCTTGTAATCGCTCTTTGAAACCTTCCACAGACATTTATTTTGAAAACTTCCTTCAAAAACTGTTGACTCAGTTTTCATTTTTATTTTATACATTCACTCAACGATACACATTAAATCAATATAACCATCAACTGATTGAGGTTCCGTAAATGATTAACCAAACTAAAGAGTCTGCGCAAGTCTTTACTACAGAGTCTATTCCTGATCACTTCGTGCGCCGTGCTTGGATGGAAAAAAACGGACTTACCAATGTTGCGCTTGCCAAAAGATTTGAACTCACTCCAGCCAGGGTTTCCTGCATTATCCGCAGCGGTGAATGCCCGCAAAAATATATAGACATTTTACGGGATGAATACGAAATGCCCGAGGAAATTCTCCCAGCACGCAGTGTGGAAAAACCAGGCCCAAAACCAAAAGAAGACTAGGGTTAAAACGCAGCCAGCCGCAAATTAAGTCCATTCACATTCAACGTCACGTTAAGCGCAGCATAAATTTCAGGAGTAGTTTCATGGAGTTGACACAGACAGTCCGTAAGATGGTTATCAAATCAGATATAGGAACCAGAGCAGTGGCAGCCAAAGTGCAGAAGAAGCACCACGTACTCCTTAATGAACTGAATTATGAAAATACCAGCCATAAGCTTGGAGCAGAACTACTCGTACCATTAATGAAAGCTTGCAACTCTGATTCCCCTATGCATCTGCTGGCTGCAGAAATGGGAGGTCTTTTCATCAGAATTCCTGACGACAGCTGCTCGAACGCAACACTGGTCAAAGTTGTTAAAGAATTTGGAGATTTCATATCTGTTTATGGGGAAGCAATCGAAGAGGACAAGCTGACTGACGAGGACAGAAGGTTAATTCGCATAGAAGGTCAGGAGGCTATGACAGCCATTCAGGAACTAATCTGTGGCATAAACAACAACGGCAAGAACCTTTCTCAGGTTTAACCATTATGGAGTTACGCCATGACCAAAGATGAACTCAAAGAACACATGCTCAAGACTCTCCCACCCGTCCTCAGCAGGCAAGGAGTTGAGAAGCATACCGGCGGTTTAATAAAGGCTAAGACCATGCGCATGCTGGATTGTCAAGGCGCAGGGCCCCTTGAAGGCCGATTCAAGCGCGGCCGCAAAGTATTTTACTCAAGGGAACAATTTGTAGACTGGTTCATAGCAGAATCCGAACCGCTGGTTTAGAGAAGCAACTGCGCAGCATTACGGCACTGATCATCATGAGTATGCGTGTAGCGCATAGTAGTCTGAATCGTGGCATGCCCCATCATCTTTTTAACAACAGGAAGCGGAACACCCTTGGCAACAAGTCGGGAAGCAAAAGTATGCCGGAAACAATGAGCACAAAAACGCAAGCGTCTGTCGGTGACGCCCTCATTCCATCTGAGATGCTTCATCAGTGTTGCAAAATTTTCTCCGATCTCCCTGCGCATTTCTCCGGAAGGCCCGGGAAAGAGCAAGGCTTCCATACTTTTGAGCCTCAAAACTCTGGCTGCCAGCATCGTCCTTATCTTTTCAGTGATGTAAGCGACCCTGCTGCTTCCGGACTTGGGTCCGTCGTCCGCTCCGGATTCACCCTTAATAATGATTCTGTTCTCCACCAGATCAATGTCCTGTCTCGTAAGCGCGAAGATTTCCCCCATTCGCATACCGGTGTAAAGACTGAGCAGGCAGATGTCGTGGCAGTCGGAATACCCTCTTTTGACAGCCATCTTGAAGAAAGCGACTTCCTCCTCAGCAGAGCAGTAACGCAACCTGCGGTTGTTGAGCTTGGGAAATTTGACACCTTTGATCGGGTTTCCCTTCTTGAGCCATCCGCGTTGGATGGAGTAATTGCAAATCTGACGGGTAAGAGCGAGACATTGCGAGACCGTTGCCTTTGCAAGACCTTTTCCGGCGACCGTAGTCTTGAGGTCTTCGATATGTTCAAAGCAGAGGTCATCAAGCATGATATTTCCGATGACCGGCTCAAGGTGCAGCCTGAAGCGCGTGCGGTCATGCTTCCAGCTTTTCTTATTGTTTCTGGCGTACTCTTCGATGTAGATTTCGCCGGCTTCGGAAAAGCTTTTGCGGGCCTCCCGTGCAATGACCTTCGCCCGTTCTTCCTCAGCCTTGATTTGGCGGAAATCCTCAAGGGATTGTGGGCCGACTCCAAGCTTGATGTTGGCGGTGATTTCGGACCTGATTTTATGTGCCTTGGCTGGAGACCATCCCTGCGATGCCCAGCCGAGCCCTTCTTCCTTGAGCCTGCCTTTGACCTTGTAGCGGATCACATAATATTTGTCGGGCTGGACTCCGTGTCTGCGTGTCTTGTGACTGCGGAATCTAACTCCGGTATACTTGGTTGCTTCAAATCTGTTGGTAGCCATATCTGTCCCACTCCTGTCCCACTTTTTTCAAATACACTAATAGACTTTACCGGCGGTAAGGACAGAGTAATATCCAATGAATCCTTTGAATTCAAAGCGTCTTGGGACGTTAAATCACATGTGGCTGAATCTTTTTGGACGGGCTTAAAATCCCTCGAGCTTACGCTTGTGCGGGTTCAAGTCCCGCTCTGGGTACCAAAAAAAACATAATAAAAGCGGTTAATTGCAAGTCAATTAACCGCTTTTATTATTTTCAACACTTTTCACCCAAAAATTGTTTGGGACATTTTAGTGTCCCACAATTGCCCCAAACCTCCCGCAATGACTTTTTAAGGTAATTTTAGATTGCCCCAAAATTGTCCCATCGCAATTCCAGACCTCAACAACGAACAAATCAATTCGTTTCTAGTATACTAAAAACAAAACAGCAAAAAACTAAGTCCCTAAAAATTAAATAAATCACCTTTGAATGCAAATTCTTTTCCATTTTCGTTTTCAGTGGTAATCCCTCCAAAAATTACTTGTTCTGAAAAGTAGAATTTTCTCGTAAAGAAACCCGAGGAGATTCAGAGGAAAAAATCACGTTACAGCGACAGTCAAATTTTGAGTATTTTGAAGCAGGCCAAGAATGGAGGTCCCGTTGCTGAGCTTTGCCGATAACACAGAATGAGCAGTGCCACGTTTTACAAGTGGAGATCCAAGTTCGGCGGCATGGATGCATCCTTGATGGCCCGAATGAAAGAGCTGGAACGCGAGAATCGCCAGCTAAAGAAAATGTATGCCGAAGAACGCTTGAAAGCAGAGATCGTCAAGGCAGCTCTCGAAAAAGAGTGGTAAAGCCGTCTTGTCGGGGCAAGATGGCAAAGGCAGCCGTGAAGGGAGAAAAGGTAAATATCCGTCAGGCGTGCGAAGCTTTTAGCCTCAGCCAAATTTGTTACAGATACGAACCGAAGCTGTCCGCTGAGAATGAAAAAATTGCGGATTGGTTGGTGCGGTTGACGCATAACCAGCGCAACTGGGGTTTTGGCTTGTGTTTCCTGCATTTACGCAACGTGCAGGGCTTTCGATGGAATCACAAACGTGTCTACCGGATCTACCGCGACCTTGAGCTAAAGATGCGCATCAAGCCGAAAAAAAGAATTGTGCGAGAAAAGACGGAACCGTTAGCCCAACCTGAAGCAGCCAACCAAATCTGGTCTATAGATTTTATGCATGACCAGCTGAAAGATGGACGCAGCATCAGTCTGCTAAATGTATTTGACGATTTTAACCATGAAGGACTTGGTATTGAGGTCGATTTGTCATTGAGTGGCGCGGTAAGCCCAAAGTAATAAGATGCGATAACGGTCCTGAATATATCAGCAACAAGCTGAAGTCATGGGCTGATAAAGAAAATGTTCGACTGGAATATATTCAGCCGGGAAATCCGCAACAGAATGCGTATGTAGAACGCTTCGATCGGACCGTGCGGAATGACTGGCTAAGTCATTACATGTTTGAAAGTATCCAAGAAGTGCAGGATTACGCTACGAAATGACTCTGGACATATAACAATGAACGACCCAATATGGGCATTGGTGGCATCACTCCGATGCAAAAACTGAGAATGGCTGCATAGCCTCTACTTTTCAGCTCCCCTAAGAATGGGGGGACTACCCATAATTCCCCACAAATCAGCTCAAAGATGAAAGCAGATGGCCGCAGGAAAAAGGCACAAAGAAACTCGTGGGCATGGCGATTCTTCCTTTTCGACGTTCATTGGCGTTAATATCGATTGGACGCCATGTCCTTTCATTTTGTCAAAAGTACACTTGAGCCGGATGAACCATAAAAAAGATCTTGAAAACGTTCAGAGTCAACCCCTTCTTGTTTGCCGAAAACAGGATCGACTCGTTAAAATTCCGGATTGTAATTAAGACGGTTCGGTTTAATCATTCGTTTTTACCGCAAAATTATGGATAGCTATTCAGACCAGGGTTCACAAGCTTGTAGCAGGATCTATCATTGTCCAAAAAGCCTTTTGTACATCTTGTCTATTCGTTCCGGGTCAAATTTATAGCGGATAAAGTTTTGTTGCTCTTCCTTTTCTGTTTTAGACAGCGGTGTCAGCAAATTTTCGGGATTCAATTGATCAAGGTTGCCCAGCGCAGAGCATTTCTTTGAATATTCGAGGTACATTGGATTGGAGGGAAAGAAGAAGACTTTCTTCCCGTAATATAAAAGTTTTTTAATAGTTAATCCCCCCTGGCAACGATTGAAGTGCGGCATGATAGCGGCATATGCTCCTTGTAGAAATTTATTATGCTCCGATTCTTCCATCAGAGTTGTGTGTGCAATGAATTTATCTCCCAACTTTTTTTGGCCATATTCAATGACCGGAACAGCATGCTTTGAATCTCCATAGCCCAGCAAAGGCATAAAGCGAACATCTTCAGGAAATTCATAAGAAGAGAGGATATCTATCGCGTCAATGTAGTTATTCGAAATTGCAGATGAATTGCCTATTACAATTGTGCGGCATCCTTCTATTATTCTGGAATTTACATCAATCTCTTCAGTAAACAGGCCCGGTAGGTGGAAGTCGAAGGAGAACTGTTTATACTTCCGGTTGGGAATTAAAGATCGCAGTAATGCAATTTCTGAAGAATGAAACGGTTTGAAGAAATCTACACGGTTGATTGCCTTAAGAAATACATTTGCTACATTAGTTTTAGGTTTTGCCAACAACCCCAGTTCTGTAAAGAAAAAAGCGGTCTTGGGGGCTATGGTTTGGTGTACCGTGCGTGTTGCATTTCGCAAACTCCCGCTAAGAGCAATCCAGTACACTTCAGGGCCTTGCGGAATTTTTCCTATCCATTCGGCCTGCCATGCCCCGAAAGGGATTAGGATAACTTTGTTGTAGTTGGCTATGTTTTTGAAATAGATGGAATTTTCAAATGATTTTGGAGCTACATATGGGATGCTGTCGCTCAAGAATTTATATTCTGTCTGATTTGTGCGGGCCACACAAACGATGTGAGTATTATCGTAGCAACCTATTTCCTTTAATTTTGAAATAAGTCCGACCATAAAAATATTATCCGAAATCAAAAATAAATTCATATTACTCTCTACTATATACTGATTGCCCGCTTATGTTATTTTAAAATTTATAATTTTACGGACTTTTTAAAGGCTTCAAGAGTTGTCTTCAGATCTCCTTCCGTAAGTGCGGGATAAAGGGGCAAGGAAATTGTCCGCCTGCCTATCTCATATGCTACGGGATAGTCCTCAGCTTGATAGCCTTGCTCTTTAATGAAAGTCAGTTCGGGTAATGATCGATAGTTGACAGCTACACCTATTCCCTGCTGTTGCAGTTTGCTCAGGATTGAATCCCTTCTGTTTGAGTCAACCCAGACTGTCTGCAGATGCCGTGCATTCTTTGTTCCGGAAAGAGTTTGAGGGTGATCGACTCCCAGTTCGACAAAAGCCTGTTCATATTTACTGCAGATTTCTTCTCTCAAACAAAGATTTCTGTCTATGTTAGGAATTTGTGGAATGAGAATAGAGGCTCTTAAGTTGTCGAGATTGTATTTCCAACCGCAATCAATCATATCCCAGTGTGCATATTCTTTGCCGTAGCGGGCATACGCTGTCCGGTCTATGCCATGGCAGGAAAGCCTTCGTATTTTGGCTGCTAAAGCAGCATCTCTGCAAGTCAGCATGCCGCCTTCCCCGCAGGTGATATTCTTTGTGGCGTAAAAGGAAAAGCAGGCACAGTCCCCCAATTCGCCGGGACGAATGCCGTCCCGTTCACCCTCAAGGCAATGTGCTGCATCCTCAATGATATATAAATTGTGTAGGTCTGCAATTTTCCGAATGGCCTTCATGTCACACATATGACCATAAAGATGCACGGGCATGATGGCTTTGGTTTTATCCGTAATGGCTGCACTGATTTTGTCTGCATCAATATTGCCTGTTTGAGGTTCTACATCAACAAAAACAGGCCTTGCTCCTGTCAAAAATATGACTGAGGCTGTGGCGACAAAAGTCATTGGTGTGGTTATGACTTCATCTCCCTCCCCGATTCCCAGTGAAACAAGGGCCAGATGCAAAGCGGCTGTGCAGGAGTCAAGTAGTATGGAATTCTCTGTATTAAGAAAACACCCAAGGAGTTCCTCGGCTTCTTTTGCATATGAACCGGTGGTCAGTATCGAACCGCCAAGAACTTTTTCCAGTTGAGCAAGCTCCTGCTTCCCCAGTCCGTGTCTGTAGAACTCAACACCCATTAGTGTAGCTCTCTTTTACCGGAGGCGGTAGTAATCGGAATGTCTCTCATCCACAGCTGATTGCTCCACCAGTTTTTGTTGGCAGTATACCAGACAATGGTTTTCAGCAGTCCCTCTCGCAGAGAAATGGTCGGTTTCCAGCCTAGCACGCGCTCTATTTTGCTCCAGTTGCAGGTATGGCGCAGAACCTGCCCGGGACGGTCTCCTGAGAATTTAACCGCAACCTTTTTCTCCGGGTCCATAATCTCCTGCAGCAGCACGGCAATTTCACTTATGGAAGTGGACACGCCGGTTCCAATGTTGAAAATCTCGCCGTTTACTTTTTCAGCTTCAGCGTGGATGATTAAATCAAGGGCATTGCAGGTATCAGATACGTACAGAAAATCCCGGGAGCTTTTGCCGTCTCCATGAATACGCAGCGGGTTCTGGAGCAGGATGTTTGTTACGAATCTTGGGATCAGTTTTTCAAGATGCTGCCTTGGTCCGTAGTTATTAAAGGGCCGTACAATAGTCGCCGGAATCTTATAGGTGTTCATGTACGAGAATACCAGCCGATCCGCTCCGCATTTTGCTGCGGCATAAGGACTCATTGGCAGGAGAGGGTGCTCTTCATCCATTGTTTCAGTGCGTGCGCTGCCATACACCTCGGAAGTGGAGATATGAATAAACCGTTCAATCGTAGCTGAATGTTTTTGAATCGCATTGGCTACAACCTGTGTTCCCAACACGTCGGTTTTGAAAAATTCAACACTGTCATAAATGGATCTGGTGACATGGCTTTCTGCTGCAAAGTGAACTATGATTGACGATTTGGCCACCAACGCATCAATCATTTCGCTATTTAATACGTTTCCATACCAGAATTCAAAGCGCGGTTCTCCCTGAATATTTTTGTGGGCTACCGGAAGATTATCCACAGAACCTGCATAAGTGAGGCAGTCCAGAACAATAATGCGGTATTTAGGGTACTTGGTGTACAGATGGTGGATAAAATTTGAGCCGATAAAGCCTGCTCCGCCGGTAACTAAAATTGTTTTTTCGTACATTTCAAATTTTTGGTTTAGATATGTGTTTAGGAGTTCTAAGCACGATTAATAAGGATATCAATTGCTGACAACTGAGTTGAGATCTTAACCGTGTCGATTTATACTTGAAATTCGAGTATATTTCGAAGGAACAGTTTTTAAGTATTGAAAAATTATTCGTTTATTCCTGCCATAGAGATCTGTCAAAACACAAATATTCAGATACATTCAGTTCTTATCTATCCTGATTTTTAAGCCGTTAGTCCACATATTTTTCAAGTATGGTTCCATTCAACTGTTCTCTGATTCTATTTGTAATCTGCTCAGGTAGAGTTGTTGTCCGCGCTCCCGACTTATACACACTGTATTCTCCGCTTTTGTTCGTTTGCTGCGATGCTGAAATAAATTCATCTGTTTGAGATTCAAATTTTATGCCAGCAAACTGAAACAGTATCTCAGTCTGCTTCCTGCAATCGGAAACAAGATCCTTGTAATTAATAATATGAACTTTTTCAGGATATTGCCTATGAAGATGCAGAAACATCATATTTGCCTCTTTCCATCTATTGAATCCAAAATATTGATCAGGTGAAAATTCGTTAATGGACTGGGCAAACTCCCACTCGGACAAAATATCCCAGCCTTTACTGAACATCGTCTTTGATTTTGACCATGAACAGAGGCATTCAATGGGATTTCTTATAATGCATGTCAACTTGACGTCTGGGTGGAGTTTCAGAATCTGCGGCAGCAAGTAGTGGCGTCTTACGCTTTTTACAGCAAGCGTTTCCGGTCTATCGTTCTTATTGGAAAATACCGGGTAGAGGCCTTCTCTTTTTAAATTTATCTGATCAAGATACCAGTCTTCAGTGTTATAAATATCCAGAAAAAAACGGTGCATTTCCGACAGTGACGGGGCTTGTGACAGCGTTTCGCGAAACCCCCATGAATAAAAAGGCTGAAATTTGTATCTTACGTTTCGGCTGCTGTCTATGATTGCGCCAAGCCAGCTTGTTCCTGAACGGGGAACCCCGTTGATCATCAATATTTTATTGAACATATGGAGTCCTGATCAGAGGGTGTAAAAGGTTTAGAAACATGCCTGGAAGCATGTCATAAATTCTGCATATATTTTGCCGAGTCTTTACCGCAATTAAAAAGGACATCCAACATGCTTACTTTGTGGATAAAATCTCCCCATAACTGAGGGTAAGCAGGATAACGAGTATGGTCAAACCAAGTAAGCTTGATTCTGTTATCAGCAAATTTTTTTTCATCAATATATGCTTTGGCCGCCTGCCCGGATATGTATTCGGTCGCTCCCGCCTGGGTCAGCATATCAATGAGTCTTTCATTTTTAGATTCTCGGGCGTTAAACTCTGAGCTGTATCTGAATTTTGTATTTATCCTTAAATAATTACAAATTGTGAATATAAAGTCATAGTTGACCTGCGAAAGGTAGGTGTATTTTTTTTCCAGATACAAAGGAGCTATGAGCGATGATATTTCGGAAAAGCAAGGTGCATTAATGTAGTTGGCTGTAATTATATTCCAGTGCTTCTTTTGCCATTTATCTCTCTGTTCAGGGGATATCACCACATCACTAATTTTTCTTTTTTCATTTGTTCCGACAGGAATTGTGAGCCACTGGACCCCGTTTTGCGTTTTTATTTTATTTCTGTTTCTCCAATCATTTTTTGTATATTGCCTGTCGTCATGAAAAATAAATTCATCGGCAGCAGCAATCATGTCGAAGTACCCCTTCCAGGGGATATAGTTTGATTGTATTATTACAATTTTTTTCATATTCAATACTGAGCTTTGCTGATGTGTAAGTATTACTTTTTTATGTAGATATACCGTAGCTAGGTTTTCGTCAACGAGGGGAAAGGAATCGGTTTGAGATGTGATTGAACGCTGCAAACTTAAGGTTCCTATTGGTATAGATTGTGCAGTGTCTTTTCGTGGTGTTAATTTATTGAACGTTGCCCTATCGGAGTCTGAGGGGATTTCACTTTTTCGGTAGGATGAATAAAAAAATGTGGGTTGCTATGTCTGAAAATATCGTCCATTCGCAAGAAAAATACGGCCTTTTTCCCGGGGCTGAAGAAATTCCTTTAATGACTGTCTGTCGCTTCAGTTATGTATGTAATGCCAAGTGTTCAGGGTGTCCTTTTACTATTTCAAACACCCGTAACTTATATAAAGAGACTCCATTTATGCTTCCTGAAGTTTTTAAGAAGGTGGCGGATGAAGTAGGGGCATATGGTAATTTTATAAGAATCACTGGTGGCGGGGAACCTCTTTTGCATCCACAGGCAATTGAGCTTTTTCTGTATGCAAAAGCTAAAAATTGCCGACTTGGGATCATAAGCAACGGATCGCAATACGATAAAAACAAGCTCACCAGCCTGCTTAAGGCCAATGTTGATACATTAGAGATTAGCGTGGATGCAGGCAACGAGAAGGACTATAACTATGCCAGAGCCGGTTTGAATTGGGAGAAACTAAATAAAAATGTTCAGATGGCAATTGAATTACGTGAAAAACTTAATTCACAAACACGCATCTGGGTCAGCATAATTGAGCAAAAGGGTGTTGATATTGAGGCCGCAATTCGTCATTGGGAGCCTTTGGTCGATAAAGTGCAACTTCGCAAATTTTTAAATTTTACCGTAGATAACAAGAAAAAATCTGCATCAACAGGTGCATTTCTGCCACTTAACGAGAGGATTCCCTGCCCTCAGCTGTTTGATCGTACATGTATAGCTCCCGATGGAAAGGTTGTGTTGTGCGGACGCGACCCCTCCGGAGAATATTCACCCGGATCGATTCTCAAACAATCTCTTTCCGAAATCTGGACCGGGCCGTTTTATTCTTCTGTTAGAGAATTGCATCTTTCAAAACAACGGGAGAAGTTTCCCATGTGTAATGGATGCACTGATGTCAGTTTTAAATCATGGAGCTATAATTTTTGGAAAATTCTCAAAGATACTGAGAAATGAACCTCAGGCTCTTGAAACTGAGAATTGGCACTTAGCGGAAAATAGTCTCCGGCCCGTGTTCGGCAAACCGCGCTTTATCTCCTCTAAAATAAAGGACCGCTCGTTAAAGTGGAATCCTTATAAGGAAGGACGTATGGCCGAAACAAGTCAAGACGGAAGTTCGGATAAATTCAAAGCCAAGGTGGATGGGGAGTGCTGATGCCGGGACAGTTGAATACGGAACGCAAAATATCCCCCAACTTTTAGTGGGGCACACTTTGCCCGACAGTCCGTCTTTTTGATATGACCAAAATTTTCAGGTCAACTTGAACGCAACACCTTGCTGTTTCAGAGTCCTATTACATAAAATATTTTGGGTATGCGCGCATTCTCCACCGGAGCTGCCAGCAGCATGTTTCAGGAAGGCAAAAGCCCGCAAACTATTGTCCGAACTTGGCCGCTCTTTAGAGAAAAGATTGACGATTAAAAAACTTATGTACTAAGTTAATAGCTCAATAACTAAATATTTTTTCGGGTAACAAACCCGTGGGACATAAGAATGACTGACAAAGTTCAAGCGGCCTCTTGCAACCTGCCTTCCTTTCTTGCCAAGAGACTAATTAAAAATAATTTCTTAGGGCGCCAGTTTGCCTACGGGCAATTAGGGCCTGAAATTGCACACAGTCCGTTAGCAGCCAAACCCTCTGCCTCTCTCATTGTTGTTTTGAACGACCCTGACCCTGATCTTTATAATGCCCTGAAAAGTATTGTTAAATATCGCGAACCGGTTGAGCTGGTTCTTGTTCATAACAATTCTCGCCCTCCGGCTGAAGAGCCGCTTCTGGAACTTGCACATACAAAAATAGTGCTGCAAAAAACAACAAGTGAACATTGCGCACGAAATATAGGAGCTCTTTGCGCCAACTCCCCTTTGCTTATTTTTATATCCGATAAGGTCATACCTGAAGCCCAGCTTGTAAAAGTGTATGTCAATCATTTCAGCACAAACAAGTTTCTCGCCGCAAGGGGCAAGGTTATGGGACAGGACGATTTTTCGGAACCATATTTCGGGCATTTAGCAGGCTCAAATACAAGGCATTCATGGGCGCTTGATCTAGATGAAAATATGGCCATTACCGCAGAAGCTTACTTTGAGGTGGGCGGATTTGATGAAAGTCTGCCGGAAGGATACGTGGCACTGAACATGTCCATCCAGCTTCTGACAAAGTGGTATGACAAAAAGCTTCAAAGCCATCTGCCCACGGCGCGCTGCCACCTTGGAAAAACGTTCGATCTGGAATTAAGACAGGTTGTCAGGCAAAAGGCCTTTAAAACCATGCTTCTTAAATATCCGACTATTCCGGAGTACCTTCACGACTGGTGCTCCAACATGGAAGAGGAATCGAGAATTTCGTCTGGAGAAAAAAATGACTAATTGGTCTGCAAAACATAATGGAGTCAAAGTCGTCATGGCTCTGCATAACTCTTTTCCCCATACCGGGGCGGGGTATGCTGTTCGCTCCCAGTCCATAGCTCGAAACCTTACAGCCCAGGGTGTTGATCTGGACGTATACACTCGTCCTGGTTTCCCTTGGAATTTGGATTCAGACGATGAAACAACTATTGCCCTAAAAGATTCTGTAGAAGGGGTAACGTATAACAGGCTGCCCCTCAAAGCTCCGGACTTGGGTTCCAATGGAATTCCCTACATGCAATCTTCCTCCGGACAATGGTTGAGCTTATTCCAGAAACTTAAAAACCGTATTGTTCACAGTGCTTCAAGCTTTCATACCGGCATGCCGGTTGCGATCGCCGCCCAAAAAGCCGGTATAAAAAGTGTCTATGAATATCGCGGCATGTGGCACTATTCGCTTCAGAGCCGTGTGCCATGGTATATTGATGCTGAAGATTATGAACTTCGTCATAAATACGAAATTGAAACGGGGGCAAAATCCGATGCAGTGTTTTCCATTTCAGAAGCTTTACGTGAAGAGTTGGTAAGCTATGGAATTGAAAGAAAAAAAATTACAGTTCTGCCTAACGCTGTCGACACAGAAATTTTCAAGCCCTTGCTTCCGGATGAGAGCCTGAAAAATTCACTTGGACTTGACGGCAGAAAGGTGGTCGGTTTTATCGGCAGTCTGACCAATTACGAAGGCCTGAACTACCTGATGGATGCTGTTCTGGAGCTCAACTACAGAGGCGAAAAAGTTTCATTGCTCATCGTCGGTGACGGTAAGGAAAAGCCGTTCATGGAGAAGCTCCACAAGGCAAGGGGCAACCATCCCTCAATTATATTCACAGGTAAAGTTCCTTTTGAAGAGGTTGGTAGATATTATTCAATTGTTGATGTGCTTCCCTTTCCCAGAATCAATGCAAAAGTGTGCAATTGTGTTCCACCCTTGAAACCTATGGAAGCAATGGCCATGGGCAAGCCTGTTATTGTTTCCAATGTCGATGCCCTGTGCGAAATGGTCCAGGACGAAGAAACCGGACTTATCTGCAAGGCTGACGATATAAAATCCCTGACCGAACAACTGGGAAGAATTCTGACTGATGAATCCTTAAGTAATAGACTTGTTCAAAACGCAACCCAGTGGATACATGAAGAGCGGACCTGGGAAGTAAATTGCAAAAGGATATTACAGGTGTATGAATCATTGATTGGCTAAATTGTTACAAGGCACTAAATGACGACATTTAATTTTGCCATCAAATGTATGGAGGAAGTTTCCTTTGCGCCATTTGTAAAGGATCTTGCGCTCAGCCTTCAGCATGCAGGATATGCCTGCCTGATTCATAACAAAACAGACTTGAATAAAGAAGATACAGAGATAGATGTTGCCATATACCCCGGCGATTCAGACAAGCTGAGCCCAAAGCCATGGCATTTTAACACCCTGCTGCAAGGAAACGGAAACGATGCCCGGCGGTATGATTTTGTTCAAACGAGGATAACATGCGTAAGACATTGAATTTGATCTCTGAAGGTGACTTTGAGGAAGCACAAAAGAACTTCGACACTATTATGAAAGCATGTCCTCCAAAACATGTCGAAAAATATTACATACAATACATAGAAGCAATCGTAGACAAATATACAGCCGCAGGACTGTATGCCAAGGCGCGTGAAATATGTGCGAGTTTCATCCCCATGGCCAAAAAAGACAAATATGATCTATTGAAAATGCTGCAGGGCAAATCTGATTTTCTGGATAGAATGGAGAATGGTATCCTCTACGAAAATGTAGCCATGCCCGGAAACCGCGTATTTGATATCACAATGAAACCGTTCAGCACGGGCTACTTGTTTTTGGAGCATCTCTATAGACCGTATTGCATGCAATCAGGCTCCACTGTCATATTACTGAAGAACGCAAACACGCTATTAGTCAAAGACACCAAAGGATTCAGCAGGGAAGTTGAGGTTGACCTTGATGCTCCTGACGAACAGATAAGAACGACTTTAGCTATAACAAACGGTAATCATCTTGTATTTACAGCTGTTCCCAAAGGTAAGCTGGGTTATGCGAATAAAAATCTTTTTATATTCAGTCCTTCATGGCAACTGTTACATAAAATAGCTATGCCGGAGATGTTTTTCCCCTATGGAACACAGTCCGTAGGACAGTCATTCACCGGGACAATTTGTTTTGGAGAATACGCCGACCACGCACCAACTGTAGCAATCTGGAGAAGTGACGACTTCGGGTTAAGTTGGTCTAATCAATTTGAACTCCCCTCATATGGCAGGGGCGAGGAAAGTCAGGTAAGGCATTTTCACATATGTCAACCTGATCCGTACATCCATAACCGCTGGTACGCCATGACCGGGGATGTAGATAATGAGTGCAGATTATTCATAAGCGAGGATGACGGCATAAACTGGGAACAGGTGAAACCCAATGTTATTCTGAAAGATGAAAGGCTGGACGAGATAAAAGATAATGTCTTAAACAGATTCCTACGGACAACATCCGTTGTTATAAAGGAAGATGCCATATATTTTGGAACCGACCAGATTTTCAGAAACCAACATGTTCTGTTCTGTAGAATGGAAAAACAGCCCCCATTCAACACAGAAATATCAATTTTAGAAACAAATCAGGAAGTACGGTCGCTTATAGATTTAGAGAATAAAAATTTTCTGGCAATAACACAGAGGACGAAACCTAACAAAAAAGCCGACGTTTTATTAATAAACGAAGAGGGTTATTCCTCCAGATTCGCCGGCATTGATGTAGATATATCCGGAAACAGAAATCACAATCCTGCAACTTCAGGATATAACAGTCGTGCCGTATTGGATGGTACAGCATATACCGCAGTTACTCAAAACCGGGACTTTTCTCCACATGTACGGGCATTGCAATGGGAAATAAAAGAAAGAAAAAACGGCTCCATAACCTGCCCGGATTGTGACATGGAAATCCAACAAAAAGTGTTGGAAGGATCATTTCGTGCCCCATACGTTCCTGCAGATAACACATGGGAAGTACATTGCCCGAACTGTAATTCCAGAACCCGTTCAAGGACAATGATCTCTTTCCTGCACAGTCTTAAGGACTGCCCCCGTGGTAAGACTCTCCTTTTTGCAGGCTCTCAAAGAGAAATTGAACTGTGCTCAACATACATTGCTTCCGAAATTAAAAATGCGGCCTTGCACGAAAGGGGAAAAGGAAGCGCAATCGGGTACGACATGCGCTACCTGCCCAATGTGGATGATGAAGAATATGAACACGTGTTTGCATGTTGTGTTGTAGACTACATTCCCGAACTTTCTATGGTCGCAAAAGAAATGTTTCGTATTTTAAAGCCGGAAGGACGTTTCCTTTTCTTAATCCAGCCCTTCAGGTTACAGATATTGGACCGAGCACAGCCGAGGGTAAAAGTGGTCAGCTTTAATGCTTTAAGCCATGAGAGATACAATTATGACCGTGACTCACACGATGGAAATCAAACCAATATACCCAGTTGTGTCTTTTCCATGGATTATGTTGTCGAAGTCATGATCGATGCCGGCTTCCAGACTAAAGTCTGCCCGGTCTGGGATGACTACAGCAAGCGCCTTGACTATTGGTTTGAAGCCATAAAAAGATGACCAGTGATATGTATACAGCCTCCGAAATCTTCAAAGGGGTTGATTCATTTGAAGATGCCATGCTGGCTTTGTCCAAGCATAAGATAGTACTTCCCTACCTGCCCCATGATGTTTCTGAGGCAAGTTTGAGTTCTTTTATTCAAAATTTTAAAAATAGAGCAAATCAAAACCCTCTATCCGTTCCTATTAAATGGGAAACAGAGGATTACTCTCTCAGGAGTATTTATTTTCATTTAAATGAATTTTATATTCTTTACGGGGTGCTGAAAAAAATTTTGGATAAAGGGATTCCTTCAGGAAAATTGCAAACTTTTGAGAATAAAATTTTGCAAGTGGTTATGGATTTCTGCAGCTACGATCTCTTCGATGCAAAAAAATACTCAAAGTCAAACATAAGGTTCAGATGGAATGACATGGCAACCGGAAACAGAGTGGCCATTATTTCCTACATACTGCAACGAGTTGCGCAACAAGGTCGTGAGTATATAAATGAATTTAAAACTATCTCCATCTTCCTGCGTAATCACTATGAATATCTTATCGATGAGCAGCTTTGGAGCAGTCATTCGAACCATGGCCTGTTTCAATCATACGGTTTATTTAATTTAGGTATTTTTCCTCTATTCCGCTTCGCCGATCAGGCTCGTGAGACTGCAAAAGAGCGCATTCTTCATTACTTTTTTAACTCCTTATCAAAAGAAGGGATTCACCTAGAGCACAGTCCGGGATATCACGAATTCATAAATAAACTGCTCGGCAAAACTCTCGATTTTAATTTTTTTACCCCACAGGAACAAGCATATATCTTCCTTGACCGGTTGCTGAAAACTTCACAGTTTGCATACTCATGGTTTGTTCAGCCTGATAATACTTTAGCCCCATTGGGCGATACTTCCCGTAACAGAAAACCGGCATCCAAAATATTTCCGCTGGAAGGTCTCCACCCGGCTCCTGAAAGCGGTTATGGATTTTTCAAAAAAAGACATCAATGCTATTTCATTTTCTACGCTGCTTTCAACTCACGCATGCATAAGCATCTTGACGATTTATCATTTATACTTTGGTTCAAAGACATAGAAGTTTGCACCGAAACAGGGATGTATTCTTTTGCAGGGGGAACCCCGGATGATGATTTAAAGAAAAAAGGATTCTACTACGACGATCCAAAAAGAATTTTTTCTGAATTAAGCAGAGCGCACAACACAATTGAAATAGATGAAGAACCTGACTCCAGATTAAATGAGGATATATACGGATCAGGCATAAAAAAGATACAAATACAGGAAGACGGACTTGTATATATGGAAGGAGAAATAAATAGGCATTCAGGATTTATCCACAATAGGAAGCTAAAGCTTAACCCGCAAGGATGGCTTATCGTTGTAGATACTCTGGACCGGACTAAAGCTGAAAACGGCGAAGAGCATATCTTTGACCAATGGTTTACATTTTCACCGACACTGAAAATAAGTCCGACTGACGGACCTGAAATACTAGCCCTGAAGACTCCTGAACAATCTGAAACCATACATGTTTACTCGTTGACCGGTGCAGATGCGGATATTTATTTTGGGCAGGAAGAACCTTTTCTAGCAGGCTTCGTATGTGCAAACTCAACAACCCTTGAGCCGGCCCCGGCATTAAGGCTTCGACAGCGCGGTACTGAAAAGTCCATTTTTGTGACCCTGCTCACTCTTGTAAAATCCAAATCAGTCCCGGAAGTCGACAAAGCCGGCATTGACCTTGTGTGCAAATGGCAGACAGAAAATGAAAACTGGGAAATAAAAATATAAGCTATAGTTATTATGGTTATATTTTTAATAATTATAGGCAGTTAAAGGTGTATCCAGAGCCGCAGGGGAAAAGGGGTGGTAGAAACGTTTACTGGCGGACTTATCAAGGCCAAAACCATGCGCATAATTGATTGTCAGGGAACAGGTCCTCGCGAAGGTAGCTTTAAACGCGGCCGCAAAGTATTTTGCTCAAGAGAACATTTTGTGAACTGGTTCATCTAAGAATCCGAACCGCTGTTTTAGAGCAGCATCTGAGCGGCGTTACTGCACTGTTCATCATGAGTCTGCGTGTAGCGCATAGTAGTCTTGATGTCTTCAATATGCTCAAAGCAGAGTTCATCAAGGAAGATTTTTCCAATTACCGGCTCAAAATGCAGCCTGAAGCGCATGCGTTCATGCTTCCAGCTTTTCTTATTGTTTATGGCGTACTCTTCGATGTAGATTTCGCCGGCTTCGGAAAAGCTTTTGAGGGCCTCCCGTGCAATTTCCTTTGCCTGCTCTTCATCAGCCTTGATTTGGTGAAAATCATCAAGGGACTGAGGACCGACTCCAAGCTTGATATTGACGGTAATTTCGGACCCAATTTTATGAGTCTTGGCCGGAGACTATCCCTGCGAGGCCCATCCGAGACCTTAATTTACAAATCGGAAAAAAAGGACTCATCGCTTCAGGAAACGGGAATTGTGATCAGGGGAATAGCAACAGCCAAGCGTTTGCACGGCTCGAAAATATCATTTTAATTGTAACGATTTCAGCGGTAAGAATCTTTCACAGCTTCACAGACCTGCATGGCTTTCTTTTGACCGAGTTCTGCGTACATAGGCAGCGAAAGAATAGTCCCCTGCATTTCATAAGCGACGGGGAAATCATCCGGAGTATGTCCGTAACTGCTGTACGCTTCCATAAACGGAAGAGCCACCGGATAATGAAGTCCTGTTGCGATTCCACTTTCGGTAAGGAAATTTTGCAATTGATCCCGGCGGTCACAGCGAATTACATACAAGTGGTATACATGCCCTGCCCGGCTTTCAGAATTCGGTAATGTCAGCCCTTCGATACTACTTAGCTCACGCTTGTAAATTTCTGCAACAGCCCTGCGGTCGGCTGTCCACTGGGTCAGGTATTTTAATTTCACAGAAAGAACTGCACCCTGAATTCCGTCCAAACGAGAATTAACCCCTTCAAACTGATGATCGTATTTGCCTTTACGTCCGTGATTGGCGAATTTCCGCATATATTCAGCCAAAGCGGTATTCTGAGTTACAATTGCTCCTGCATCCCCGTAGGCACCCAGATTTTTACCGGGATAAAAACTGTAGCAGACACAGTCCCCGAAAGCAGAAAGAGCCTTTCCATCAAAGGTCGCGCCGTGGGCCTGAGCTGCATCCTGAATTAAAAACAGATCATTATCACAGGCAATTTTCCCTATGGAATTTAAGTCAGCAGGGCATCCGTACAGGTGAACAGCAATGACAGCTTTTGAGGCAGGGGTGATCTTTTTACACAGGTCCTCAGCACTCATTATCCCGGTCAGCGGGTCAACATCGACAAAAACCGGTTTTGCTCCGGCCATGCTGACCGCCTCGCCCGTTGCTACAAAAGTCATTGCCGGAACCAGCACTTCATCACCGGGACCGATCCCGAGAGCACGTAAAGCAATAAAAAGAGCATCAGTTCCATTGCCGACCCCGACGCAGTACTCAGCAGCACAAAAATCGGCAAAGGATTCCTCAAACTCACGGGCAAAAGGCCCCCCGATGAAGGCAGATGCCTCAATCACCTTTTTAATAGCCGCATCTATTTCAGGCTGAATTTTCCGGTACTGCCCTTTTAAATCCCCAAAAGGAATATCGTATTTAGCCATAAGGAAGCTCATCCTTTTTACTAATAAAGACAGCCGGGTTGCCCGCTACAACAGAGTGGGGAGCCACATCCTTTACCACAACACTTCCAGCCCCGATCAGGCTGTCAGTGCCAACTGTAACTCCCGGCAGAATGGTGGCATTGGCACCGACAATTGCGCCCTTCCCAAGCTTTACAGGCAAAGGTTCGGCCTTAGCTTCAGGGGAAAGCGGATATTTGGTATTGGTCAAAACAGCATTCGGCCCGATCCAGACCCCATCTTCAAGTTCACAATATTCCGGGACAAAAGACTGACTGTGGAGGCGTACATTATCACCCATCAGCACATGGTGCTCCACCACGGCCATGGTCCCGATACTTACATTATTCCCTATGGTATTCAGCTCACGGATGTTGGCCTTGTTTCCGGTGGAAAAATTTTCACCGATAAGGTTTCCGGCATAGATCACTGTGTGGGACCGCAGCACGGCCCCGTCTCCGATGACCGTTTCAGGCTGTTCATCATATCCGGCGATAGGTGCTCCGATGATGCACCCGTCCTCAACTCTGGCACTGCCCCGAAAAACAACGCCGGGATGGATAACCGCCGTTGCTGAAATATCAATTTCCATTTACATGCCCCAGCTTGCAGCGTTGCGGCTGGAAACGAAGCTGCACTTCTTTCCCGGTCTCAATTGATTCATAAATCGCATTGATAAGCTCCAAGGATTTGCGTCCTTCAAGACCGTCCACCAGAGAGGGACTTCCTTTTTCAATGCAATTTACAACATGCTCAAGATAAGCAATATGTCCGAATCCATAAACATCCGGCGGGTTGGTTTTATAGCGGGAAAGAACATCTTCATCACCGGGAGCAGGGGTTTCAAAATTCCATGTCTTCATTTCATTGACAGCAAACCCTCCAATCTCAACCGCCCCCTTTTCACCGAGGATCGATATAGAACCTTCCAGATCTTTTGGACGCGTTGCGTTGGTTGCCTCAACTACCCCGATGGCCCCGCTTGCAAAAGTGATCACAGCAACTCCTGTATCCTCAACTTCGATATCAACAAGGGCTGTACGGCTTTTTGCATAAACAGATACAGGCTCTCCGAGCATCCACTCCAGCATATCAACATGATGGCTGGCCTGATTGGCGAATACCCCGCCATCCATGCCCCATGTTCCTCGCCATGCGTCCTGATCATAATAGGCCTGAGGACGGCACCAGCGAACCCTGACCGTACCCATGACTATTTTGCCGAAACGGCCTTCTTCCAGAGCCTCACGCATTTTAACCACCGGGTAATTAAACCGGTTCTGCTTCACGACGAACAGCTTGATTTTAGCCCTGTCGCAAACATGGATCATAGCATCTGCATCTTCAAGCCGCAGAGCCATAGGCTTTTCAACCACAAGATGTTTGCCGTACCGGGCCATTTCAATCGCATGCTTTGCATGCAGCCCGCTCTCGGTCAAAATGGCAATGACATCAATGTCATCCTTCATTTCAGATAACATTTCATGTGCATCGGTATACCAAGGACGGTTATATTTCTCGCCGAGATTTTTGGCCCGCTCTTCTTTAATATCACAAACGGCAACGATATTGCCCCCCTGCACCTGCTTGTCCGCAAGGATTTGAGCGTAACGCTGCGCTATGCGACCACAACCCATCAAGGCAAAATTCTGCACAATAAACTCCTTGCTTATTTGTCTGAGCCGGACAGAGGAAAATTTCTAATATTTTTAAGTAAATCAAAGGCAACACAAACTTTTTAACATAATCATTTCTTCTGCTGCAAGATCACTTTTTGCAATATATAACTGTGCCTGTAGCTTCCTCAAAAGTCACTGTCACCACAGCTGCAAAGCCACTCACCTTTTGACCAACTAAGCCTATTGAGCCAAACATAACCTAAATAACATATTGATTAAACAGATAAAATACAAGTCTCAATCAAACTAAACCACAAAATACCAATTCCACAATCTGGCCTGTTTTTTTGTTTTCAACCCCTTGTTATATGACCATTTCTTGACCGTTTACTGCTGGCATGGCAACGTTAAAACCAGCAACAACGCAATCTCACATTCCCGAAGACTGAGCAGAAATCCAAAAGGAGATCTCATGCAGAAGACTGGTGTCGCTCCAAAATTCACCTACAGTATTGTCCTTGTTACCCGTAATACTGAGGACTGTATAAATACCACTTTAAATGTGCTTGATCAGCAGTCTGTAAATTTCAACTCAGGCATACAAGTGATTGTGGTGGATCAGGATTCCTGCGACGACACAAAAAATATCATCAGCCGCTGGATTGAAAAATATCCGGACAACATCTCCTGCATAGAAATGGAAAACGTCAGTACCGCCGCCGCCCGCAACAGAGGGTTAAAAGAAGTACGGGGAGAATGGTTTGCCTTTTTTGACTGCGATGCACTTATTGACCCAGACTATTTTCAAAAAATTTCACAATTTATAGAACGAACATCCTACGAAGGACCTGTCCTTGTTACCAACTGGATGCTTCACGGCAATGGCAGGGAGCTTGGCGAGGCGAAACTATCCATGCGCTGCAATGAGTCCGGCCTTATAAATATACTGCAAAACCCTGAATGTTTTCTTTCTGACTCAGCCGGTTGTTTTTTCAGCCACAGTGCAGTGCAGAAATCAGGATTACTTTTTAATGAAAAAATATCGACATCATTTATCGGCGCACATTTTGCCAATCTACTTTTGCTGAAAACCGGATCTTTTGTAGTCGGGTGCATTAAAGAAGCCCACTACCTGCAACAATTTCAAGGCCGGAAAATGAATCTGGCTGCAAAAGAATGGAATGACTCAGCCCGATACAGGAAGCTGTTTCTGTTTGGATATCTGGATCTTATCCAGCAATATCAAAAAGAAATGCGGCAAACACCTGACTTTCTACAAAATCTTCTGCTCAGCGAAATAAATGAGTACATGCAGCGGATGCTTGATGACGATCTGCCTTACGATATCGGTGCAGATATTGATTCCTTCTTTGAATTGGCCCTGTTAGTCATCAGCCGGGTGGAGCCCCACCGGATTCTGGTTTCCCCGCTGCCAAACCTTGATTTAAGGACCCGCGTTGCCATTCTCGGCAGCTTTGCCGGGAAACATTTTTCAGGAATGCCGTTTGTAATTGAAGAAATCGCACCCGGCGGCAAAGAGATGCGGATAAAACACTGGTCCACCCATGAAACCAGATATGAACTGTATCAGGATTCAGGTCCGCAGCCCATAGCATGGCAAAAACGGCGCACACTTTCATTTATGGGCAAAAAACTGTGTTATGAATATCAATGCTGGGTTCCTTTGGAAAACAATGTTGAACGCTGGGTGAACGTTGACGGGGAAAAAGTCTCCACCCTCTGCAAATACGATATGGTTGATAACTTTGAACGCAATGAAGTGCTCCAACTGTATTATGCTCCCCAAAGTCAATGCCCGGAACAGTTCCAAAAATTTCTTAACGCTTCCACCGAAAAGTCACCGGAGAATATTGAACACCACTGGATATTCATGGACAGGGTAGATAAGGCCGACGACAATGCCGAACATTTATGCCGCTGGACCATGCAAAACCATCCTGAGCTGAAAATCCACTATGTACTTTCGCCCAGGTCGAGCGACTGGCCCCGTTTGCAGCGGGAAGGTTTCCCTCTGCTTCCATACGGCAGCGCCGCCCATTTGCAGGCCTTGTCACAGGCGCAGTGGCTCATTTCATCACATGTGGATGATCCGGTCATTGATCCCATGGGCACCCGTAAAGAATTTGGACAGCCGGCATATAAAACGGCCTTCTTGCAGCACGGCATCACCATGGCAAATATATCCCGCTGGCTTAATAATATTTCACTGGACTGCATGGTGACCAGCGCAAAACCGGAGCATGAATATTTGCAGCAGGAGCATTTCAAGCTGACAGAACGGGAACTGGTCTTAGCAGGATTTCCCCGACACGATGCCCTGCTCCGTAAGGCTCAGGCCAGAAAAAGAACAGGCCGGACCATTTTGGTCTGCCCCACATGGAGGGAATCCCTTATGCGGGGAGCCTTTCAAACCAAAGATGCAGACAGTGCCAAGGAAGGATTTTTTAAAAGCGACTATTTCCGGGGCTGGAATGAGTTTCTCGGCAGCATAAAAATTTCAGAATTATTGCAGGAAAAAGGATACCGCATACTTTTTCTGCCACATCCTGAAACGGATCCATTCCTTTCCATGTTTACCCCAGCCAAGACCACTTCAATACTACGCTGGACCGACGTAAAATCTGTACAGGACCTGCTGGTTAACTGCGCTTTTGCTATAACAGATTATTCATCTCTGGTTCTTGATCTGGGATTCATCGGTACTCCGACTGTATATTATCAATTCAAGGAAACACCGGGATACTACCAGCAGCAGGGCAGAAAACCCGGATATTTTGATTATGAACGAGACGGAATGGGTCCGGTAGTACAGACGTTCGCAGAGCTGGAAACGTGGATAACCGAAACTATAGACGCAAAATGCAAACGACCAGCTTTATACGACAAACGGGCTGATGATTTTTATTCCCTTCGGGACGGGGAAAACTGCCGCCGGACCTATGAAGCAATTATCAGCCGGAGCTGAATAGCAATCAGGGTAAACACAGAAAAAGACTAAGACAAACCTTCAAGCGGATCGGTGGGAGAAAAATCAACTTCCTGTTTTACTATACCTTCCTGCTCAATCTTCAACGCAAGAGTAAGGCACTCATGAGCGTTTACAGCCAGTTCTGTACCCTTTGCCAATTTTACTGCATGGGTGAACAGACGCTTACTTCTCCAGCTGTCTGTCAATTCCACAAAACGCATTCCCAGCTTAAGGCAGGCAATCGCCTCCGCCAGATGTGTCGGCAATCGATCCCAGCTGACATCCGGGCAGGCACGTTTTAAGCCAATCCTGAGGATAAGCCTTGCTGAAATTTCTGATTCATAAGGGCTTAAATCCGTATCTGCTGCACGCCCGTTGTTATGAATACGCCAAAGCTGCATATCCGCGTCAGTCCTGCGGATTTTGATTTTGTCGACAACCCGTGAAAACCACTCATAATCCTGACAAACCTTAAACTCAGGGTCATATCCGCCATAACGGGAATAAAGCTCCCTGCGAACTAGAGTACCGCCGTCGGAAATCCAGTTTTTAAAAATCATTCCCGAGATCAAAGATTCCGGCTGTTCTATCCACTCAGGAACACTGCGCCTCTCATAGGGTTGCAGCAGATGATTGGTCACCAGAATAGAGCCGGTAAAAACATCAAATGGCTGGTGGTTTTTAATTTTGTCCAGATAATGAGCCAGAATACGGGGAGCAAGCTGATCATCGGACCCGATCCAGATAATATAGTCCCCTTTCGCCAATTCAAGGCACTTGTTGCGGGCTGCCGGGCGACCTTGATTTTCCTGCCAGAAATAACGGACTCCCTCCAGCTGACAAATCGAATCCGTCCCGTCTGTTGATCCGTCGTCTACAATGATAAATTCACACTCATCTGTAATCTGGCTCAAAACGGAAGTTATGAGGTCAGTGATTAAATGCTTGCGATTATAGCAGAAAGTGCAAATAGAGATAAGGGGAGAAGACATGCAGGAACTCCAGCCTGATTAAAAAAAATCATCTAAAAAAAGGTAATGTACTAAGGAGAATCTCATTACAACGGAACAACTCGTCAGGGTGACTATCACAGAACAAATAACGGCAGCGCAACAAACCTGCCTCGCTATTCAAATCGTCAAAGGAAACTTCCCGTTTCCAACCTTCTTTACGCACTTTTTTTAATTATTATTATTTTTTAATTCCTTAAAGCGGGTATGGGCTTGCACCAGCCTGGTTATTGCAGACGGATCTTTACTTTGCAAAACATCCCAAAGCTGGAACAGCCCGACATTACCCATGATATTTTTCTGAATATTTTCAATATTGCGTGAAATCACACGATAAATAGTATTGATTCTGGCCATTTGAATAACAAAGTCCTGAGCATCCTCTTCATCATTATTTTCATCACAGATACTGTTAAGCAGGTTGGGAATATATGTGGACAGGTACTCATTAAAAAACATGTCTGCAATTCTCAACTGCCCGGCTTTCGCAGCCTCTTCATAAAAGACCTCACAGCACTGTAAATAATTAACATAATGTTCAGCTGAATAAACAGTGGAGGAAAGAGAATCGCTGCGTTTTACCCAATAGTAAACAGTATCAGGAATCCAGACCATACGGGGGATATGAAAAAAAAGACGTGCAAGAAAGACAATATCCTCGGCGGTCCGCATATTTAAGCCGTTAAAAATCTTTTTACGGCGCAATAAGTCGGTAGGGAAAAGCCATGCCCAGTGGGCACAAAAAAAAAGTCCCACAGTAGAATGCTTAACATAATCCACCGGTTTACAAATATCCGGAAACCGCTCCGGTCTTGTTTCCTGATTTAAGAGTATGCCATCATTTGTAAATTCGCCATGACAGGCCCGGACAATAGCATTATGCTTCTTGTAAGCATTGTAACGGACCTCAAGTGAATTTTCCGGCAGTTGATCATCAGGATCTGCAAAACAAAGGGTTTCCCCGGCAGCTTCCATTATCCCCCTGTTGCGGGCAGGGCCTGCGCCCATATTCTCAGGCTGGGGTAAAAGCTTAAAACGGGGATCAAACCCGGACATTTCCCTGATCATGGCTACACTTCCATCTGTGGAGCAATCATCAACCAAAAGCACTTCAAAATCTTTCAAGGTCTGCTTCTGCAAACAAGCAAAAAAATGCGGCAGCCACTGCTGTGCATTATAAACAGCAACAACAACGGAAACTTTAGGCATGTTCATCTACTCCGTAAAACTATCTTATATTCTCCAAACTCTAAGAAGCCTCAATATATATTTGATTGCATTCGCATCCCTGCCCAAAGATCCGCGTATAAAAGCATGAACAATAAGTTCAGCGGTCTTTTCAGGAGCCTCACTAAAACTGATTACCAAGTGGCAAAAAGGGGGTCAAGATCAATACACGCCATGACATCTTCATATATAACAATACCCTTCCTGCACCAGAGGATAATGTTTCCAGCTGAATTGACGAAAAAACTTTTGAAACAAGGTTACCTTGCTACACATCTCATTTTTAAAGTTGTTGTTGTTAGATTTTCCTCTCCATATTTTGCTAACAGAGTTGCAGGGGGAATGTTTGATATAATCAGCGGATGTTCCAACACAATATCAAAACCGCATCTGTCTAATATAGCGCGAAGTTCTTGAATAGTTATTTTATTCAGGCAGTCTCTGTGCCAGGTTCCAAACAACGAATCAAATTCATCGGGGTATAAAAGATGTGCCCATAGTTGAGATCTTTTATAGTAAGGACAATCTGTGCACCTCACATAGTCTCCTATGGAGATATCCAGACTTTCAGGAGGTGAATCAAGATCTGTCGGATGGTAGATCTGTGAACCTAAATATTCCCGTGTTTCTTTAGACGAAGGGCAGAACCCGTCATTCCAGCATTCTTCGCCCTTAGGAATGATTGTTTTGTAATTCTCCTTTGAGTGCATTACTGCAACATCATGTGCCCCCATTGGGCTGTAATAATTATCATGGTTTATAAACAGGATACCGCCTTTGGTGAGGCGTTGATGGATCAACTGTAAGCTCTGTTCCAGTATTTCTACGGCTATATGCTCAGAGGAGGTGTTGGAAAAGCATAAATCGAAAAGCAGATTTTTGGGCAGATCTTCCAAGGCATGAGGCAAGCTTAGTCCACGATATGTAAAGTGGTTTTGCGCAATTGAGAATATCTGAGGATTTTCCCACATTGGATAACTATCTGTTGCCACAACATGTTTTGCGCCTGAGAAGACGAAAAGAGACGCATGGGCGGCAGTACCACACTCCCAATCGAGTATATTTTTTCCAATAATATCATCTTCTAAAGAAATTAATCGATGAGCAGAAAGACGCTGAAACTGCTCTTGCACCAAGCTTGCCCTGTGGAGCAGGTAGTCTGTAATTTCTTCTTCTGGAAAAACTGAAAGAAGTATTTCTTTGGGGGTAGCTATCATCGTGAAAGCTCTCCTTCTATTGAGTTGTTTATCTGTTATACGATAACAGCCTAAAAAAGCGAGTCAAAACAATGACTATCAAAAAATAATGGAATTGTGAAAAATTGTAATTCCCCTAAAAAACTGAATAGTTGTTAGAATTACGTCAAGAATAGACTTCTCATTACATTCTTATTTCTATATTAAGTTACGCATTGTTAGGGGTAAAAATAAACCTCGCGCTCAAGAAGAGACTATTTGGCACTTTTCGTGCTTAAAAGCATATTGTCATCAGAGATGACATTGCCAACAAAAAAATAAATCCTGGCAAATTGACATATAAGAGGCCCTCTATGAAAAAAACATTTAAAGGCATTGATCTTGTAAACCTTTCCATTACTAACAAATGCATATTGCAATGCCCAAGTTGCCCTACGGGAAGACAAAATTTTATTTCACAAAAAGCTTTAAAATATACTCCCCTAGACACATGTGTAAAAATATTCCGTAAAGTTTTAGATATTTATGGTAAACAAATGTTTTACCTCCATATATGGAATGAACCACTCATTCATCCACAGCTTCATGAAATCCTTGCTGCTTTAAACAACTTTGGACATACAGCCTTTGCCAGTTCTAATCTTAATCTTAAACAGGATTGGGAAAAACTTTTGAATGCTACGGCACTAAAGGTGCTTGTCGTTTCTATGTCGGGCTATCATCAAGAGACGTACGAACGTGGACATCGAGGGGGGAATGTAGAGCTTGTCCTTAATAACCTGAAAGAGATTGGCAAATATACAAGGGATTCGCGTACTCAGGTTGTTCTTAATTTTCACCAATACAAAGATAATGCAGAAGATGCTGCCATTCTGGAATCACTTTGCAATGAATATGGCATTATTTTTAAACCATACCTTGCTTCTCTCCTGCAAGACCACATCCATGAAGACGTAGTATCAGGTTCTCCCCGCTGGAAACAAAATTCTGACGCTATGGAGCTGGTCCTTCCGCGTCTTAAGTTTCAGCCTTTTCCTTTTACAAACATAGACAATGTCGCGCCAGTTCCGTGTCATTCGCAAAATCATGTTCTGGTTCTTGACTATGAAGGTAATATCTGCACCTGCACCCATAAAGGGCCGGAAGACCCCAATCGCCTTGGTAATTTTCTTGCTATGACCAAAGAGGACATCGACAAAGCCAAGAAGGTGGCTCCTGTTTGTGTTGAGTGCAGGAAGTTGGGACTTCACCTCGAATATGCGTTTGCCTGCTTCTTTGAGCGTCCCAGCAAGGACAGTTCGGAAACCATTGCCCTGCTCAAAGGCTCTGCTCTTTCTGCGGACTTTGCTAACAAAAAAATCTTTGTATTCGGAGCAGGCATGTCCGGTGGAGCAGTCGCTCCTTTTCTCAAGCATAGGGGATATCTGGTACAGGGCTTTATAGATGATGATGCCAGAAAGATTGGCACTCTTATTCATGGACTTCCTGTGTACGCTTTTTCTGAAGTGCTCGCCAATTACCCCGAAGCCATCATTATCGATACTATCAGGTCGTCTCCAGCGCGAAAATATGTTGAAGATAACCCAAAAAATACGGGTGTTTCAGTGTATTCGGCAGAAGATTTTCTTTATACAATCGTAAAAAATGCTTGAGGGCTGGAAATATGATTACCGCAAGGTTTGAAATAACGAATAGGTGCAATCTTAAGTGCCCTAGCTGCTATTCTGGTCGGGCAAATTATCTTAATCAGCATCCGGTATTCAAATATGCAAGCTTAGAATTGTGTGAAAAGATTTATAAAAAGCTTAAATCTTTTGATAAAAATATTGAAATGAAATTGTATCAGCTCAATGAACCTCTTTTGCATCCAGATCTGAATGGTGTTCTTGACCTCAATGATAAGTATGATCTTCCATGTTGCATAAGCAGCAATATAATTATCAAAAAAGATTGGGTACAATTGCTTGCCCACAAATCTTTGAGACGATTTATTATTTCAACTTCCGGTTGTTTCTCAAATTCTTACCCACTAGGACACAGAGGGGGAGATACTGCACTTTTCCTGAAGCATCTGAACGAGCTAGCACTGGCTGCAAAAACATCCAGTACGGAAATCGAGGTTATTTTTCATCAATACAATGATAACGAAAAAGATGAAAAATATCTTTCCTCTTTCTGCTATGAAAATGGATTTACATTTACACCAATCCCCGCTTTCATCATGTACTCCCCATGGGATAACGCTTGCAAATACAGAGGAAAAGAAAAGGAACAGCTAGACATCGCTACCAATGTAATTCCTCGTATAATATTGCAAAAAAATTTCCTTATCGAAAATATTCCCGGTCTTGGCATGCTCCCTTGTATGAATGAGTCAAAGAACGATATTGCTATTGATACAGAAGGATATGTTCAACATAATTGCTGCATGGTCCCTTTTTCAGAAGAACACAGGGCTGGACATATTTTGGATCTTTCTTTCGAAGAGACACAACAAATTCAGAAAAAGCTGTCTATCTGCCTTGATTGCAAAAAGAAAGGCTACCATATGCAATACGGACTCATACCGCACATAGAATATACATATTTGGCTCGTACTAGAGCCTCATCCCACTCCGAGGTGAATATAAACGAATCTATTCGCTCTTTTTTACGCTCCCCGCTTCCTCCCAAAAAAATCCAAAATACACCCATATATGTATACGGACTGATTGGTGGTGAGAGAATTATTCGCTTGTTACAAGCGAAGGGATGTATTGTTGCTGGCATAATCGATGACAACCCAAGGTTGACAGGGGTTGAATGTGAAGGCTACCCAGTGCTGAATATGGAGCAGGCCAGCTCCACTGACAGCTTTAGAAAAGGCACTGTAATAATTTGCTTTATTCGTTCCCCTGAACAAATCAAAGTAATAAAAAACAACCTACTGGAGAAAGGAGTAGCTCAGGCCCTCAGCCTATACGAACTTTTTGTTTCCGCAAAAGACGATCGGGTTACGCAACAAGCATAGTTAACATGGAAAATATGTAATGAAAATTTTTTTAGGCACAGTAAATATTGCTTCGCTGTATGATGATTTAAAAGCAGGATTCGAGAGTTTGGGGCATGAGGTAATTACCATGCAAAAAATACCCCCCAATCCGATACAAACTCCGGTTGATATAAATACGTATTCTGAGGCAGAAAAAATGCTCTCCAAGATAACACGCAAGCACCCTCAACCGCCTCATAAACAGCAGGAGTATCTAGAACAATTTAAAGCTTTAACATTAAACAAAGCTTTTAAAGAAGCATGTACAGCCGATTTATGTATATTTTTATGGTCAACCTTTGCCCCTGATCTGTCTGATGTCATTGCCTTGAAACAAATGGGTGTAAAAGTTGCAATTTTATTTTGCGGTTCAGAATCACGAGTAGTTCCAGTAGAAAACCATTACCGCAGGCTTACTGAAGCACCGCAAGTAGGAAACCCATCCGACTTCACTTTCCAAAGAATTTTATCCGTACTCACTTATGTACGACTTGCAGAAAAATATGCGGACGCTTTGCTCGGAGCTACCATCGCAGGCTTGAGGCCTTCATATAATCTGATAACGACAATCCTTGATTATGAAAAGATTCCTTGTGTGGTGCGAAAAAGAGATGAACCTATTATTCTTCATGCACCATCTAACAGGAGTACAAAGGGAACCGAAATTTGGCAGCAGATATTTTCTGATTTGAAAGCAGAAGGATTGAAATTTAAGGTTCGCCTTTTGGAAAACATATCACACGCCGAAATGTTACAGGTTTTCCAGCACATGGATATTTATTGCGGATCACTTAAGCATGGCGGAAAAATGGATAGAGAGGCCATGGCGGGAGGGTGTGCGTCCCTGTCTTCCTATTTAAAAAATACAGACCTGGTTTTTTCTTTGATGAACAAAGATAGGGAGATACTTACGGAACGTTATAAAATACAGCCCGGATCAAATCAGGATAACTACCTGTTTGAGCAACACAGTCGACAGGGTTGGTACTACACCAAAGAGCAGAACCCCTGTATTCACGTTGATTCTCAAACAGCAAAAGATGAGCTTAGAAAAATAATTAAAGACAAGGATTTGCGCTTCAGATTAGGAGAATCAGGACGAAAAGCCACTGAAAAAAATTGTTCGCCGACACTAATGGCTCAAGATATTCTGGACATGGTAGAAAATCCTGAAAGTTTTGAAACGCAGGCTAAACTTTCAGGTCACTATTCATTTCTTCGCGAGATGTATTCACCAGATTCACAAGCAGAAGTCGAATTATTGAACGCGACAACGGAAGTAGTTAAGGAATGCAATTGGTATTTTCCACAGGTAAAATCACTAGTAAGAGAAGGGTTACGCTTTTAGTAAAGGATAGATAGATGAACTTATTATTTAGAAATGACGACATTAGCGCAGACAACAATGCTGTAGACCTAAAAGAACTCTGCAATATTTTTCATCAATATGGTTTTACTCAATTGCATGGTGTTACTTTGTACGGATGGACTCAAGAACACAGCATTGAAAATGGAATTCCCAAAGTTTATCCTGAGCATGATGAAATTACCAACCTTTCCAATAAGCAAATTAAAGAACTTTCCCAGGACAAATTTGTTGGGGACAACAAAGAACTCGTTGCCTACATAAACAGCATTCCAGATCCGATCGCACTTCATGGTCTCTATCATTACGACTATTCGCAAATGACCAAGGAAGAACAAGAGGCTGACATTCTTTGCGGACTTGAATTACTGACGAAGCTTTTTCCTAAAAAAATTGTTAAAGATTTTATAGCTCCCTATAACAAAGCAAATGAACACACTCATGCTGTGTGCGAGAAACTTGGACTTAAACTTCATACAGCCAACGGAACGCATCTGGAAGCTCTTATACACTATGGTAATAATTGGAAACTAGTTGAAGGCGAGACATACCGTTACCACCACCACAGATTTTATAAAGATTCACTCTTTGATAATTACAAGCTGTCAACTGAACGTCTTTATCGTTTTTTCATGCACACCACTGTGCGTCCTTTAATGAGTATTGACGAATATAAAGATTGTATTCAAAAGGCTGACGCACAAACCTGGTACGGCTATGCATATGAAAAATACGAAGAGTTAAAGCAGTGCTATCTTCCATATATGTGGATAAGAAACAATATTGCCAGAGATTATAAAATTTTGGAAACAGGATGCGGAGCTGGCGGGGTACTGCACTTCCTCTGGCACGAAGGATTTTGCAATCTATACGGACACGATTACGACGCCAAGGCCATTGATGCAGCGAAGAGAATTGCTCAAAAGCATGGCGCTGAGATGAACTTCGAAATTGTTGATTGTACAACTCCTAACGATATTGGGACATTTGATGTTCTTTTAGGAATGAATTGGTTCTATCTTATCGATGGGTATGATCTGGCGCAATTTATTCGTCAATACAGCCCTCATGTAGCTGGTGAAGGTTACTTGATTTTTGATGTTATCGATTCATCCTATAATAAAAATCCTCTGAACATGTATCATACGCAGGACTGGAAAATAGAGGACGGAGAAAGAAGGCCCAGCGAATATAAGGTACGTTACTCAACTGAAGAGGTGATTGAGATAGCCAAAGAGAACAATCTTTCTTTGGTAGAAAATTGGTACGTTGATTACACGATCCCCCGTAGGGTTTTCGTTTTTCAAGCCCAAAAATAGCATGAACTCTTAGCATGTCACGTAGCTCTACAAAAGGAATCTGCCTCATAATCCCCACAATAACTTGGGGCGGAGCTGAAAAAGTAATGGTGCACCTTGCGGAATGGTGGGCAGAGAACAAAGGGCATGTTGATTTAATCACTTTTTCCCGCATGGCAGATGAAATTCCCATCTCAAAAAACGTAAACAGAGTGTTTTTAGAAGACCTGCCATGCCCTGACAATTTGCCGGTTAATTTGGAATGGGAGGAAGAAACAGAGAATATTTATAAACTGGCTTCAGCAATCCAACAAACGCAGAAGAAGTATATAGTAAGCTTTCTTTCACGCATGAATGTTCGAACCCTTATCGCTGCTCCCAGGGAAAGCAAGGTTGTAGTTAGTGAGCATTCATACCCTCCCTTGCGAGAGATGCCCCCCTCTTTTGAGGAGCTTCGCAAGAAGTGGTACCAACAAGCCCACAGGGTAATCTTGCTTACACAGCGAGCCCGCGTTGACTGGGCGGATACATTTTTGCCCCGTCAAAAGACAGAAGTTATCCAGAATCCGTTCTTGCCAGTTGAAAATTCCAATGACGATGTAAGCCACATTTTACCGCCCAATTACTTTCTTGCAGTGGGAAGGCTGGCAAAAGGAAAAGGACACGACATATTAATCAAAGCTTTTTCATTGTTTTTGCAAAGACATGAAGGAGTAAAGCTTGTTTTAATTGGTGAGGGTCCCGAATATAACTCGATCATGGCGCTTGTAGAAAAATTAGAGCTGGAAGACCATGTCCTTTTCCTGAAACATCGCAATCGGGTAGATATTGCCATGCAAAAGGCACTGGCGTTAATACTTTCTTCATTTTTTGAAGGTTTTCCAAATGTTCTTGTGGAGGCCATGGCCTATGGTACAGCGTGTATTGCCTCAGATTGTAAAACAGGTCCATCTGAACTTATCAAATCGAATCATTCGGGAATACTATTCCCCCCAGGCAATATTCACTGCTTGCATAGGGCAATGGAAATAATCTACACCAAACAAGATTTACGAAACAAATTAATTAACAATGCGAGGCAAAAGATCGCTTTGTTAACAAAAGACAAAATCTTTCCTCAATGGAGCGGTTTGTTTTTCTAGCCAGCTCTTAATTAATAATCGCGCATAAATCGGAACCCACTCTTATGAAGAATTCTGACATTACACTCGAGCAAATTTGCTGTCCTGTTTGTTCGACTGAATCAGCTAAGGAAATTTTCCGCCGCCCCGATCATGCTTTTCAAGTCAGTTCTTATGCATTTCCTGTTGTAAAGTGCATTAATTGTGGCATGGGATATGTGAAGACAAGGCCCTCTGCACAGTCTCTTCACGCATTTTATCCTGCTGAGTTTTATAAAAAAAACCATACAGAAGCCGCTCCAGTACTACACAAAAAACTAAACTTGCTTAATAAATTCACCACAGAAGGAACACTGTTGGATATTGGATGTGCTGGTGGAGAGTTTATTCATCATGCATCCCAAAATGGATGGGAAGCGTATGGATATGAGTGGTCATCTACTCCCCCTAACCATTTTTCCGGGCGAATTGCCTATGGCGAATCGCCCCTTGAAGCATATGAAGGGAAAAGATTTTCCGCCATTACAGCATGGGCGGTAATGGAACATGCACACAACTTACAATCCCTTACTAAAGATATAAGCAAGTTGCTTGCACCTGGTGGAATCTTTGTATGTTTAGTGACTAATTTCAATAGCTTGCCTGCCAGATTTATGCAACGGGATGATATCCCGCGTCATCTGAATTTATTTACCAAGTCATCCCTTACCAGACTATTGAAAGAACATCGCATGTCTCCTATCCATTGGGATTTTGGTAATGAAATCTTCAGCGGCAGCCACCTTGGTCTTTTAGTCTTTCTTGCTAAACGATTTGCAGGAGAATCCATAGAGACTATTGTCGAGCAGCACCGGGCTCCAGGACAAAGATCGTTATTTTGCAACACTCTTTACGGAAGCCCCTCAAGAATGATAAAAGCTCTCTGTAGATTAGATAAAGCCCTGACTCCAGGCATCGACTTTTTGGCTTCAAAATTAAATGCAGGGCTAACTATGACAGTGATAGCAAAGAAGAATAGCGCGGATAGTTAAGGTCCGCGCTATTGATTTTAAATATTGTCGCCTTCATGAAATACTAGAGGGAGTGGTATGGGAGCTCCTTCAGGAAAGATAGAGACCAGATATTCTCGAATATGATCGGGGATCGCATTGGCACCCGGTAACGTTGTTGATTTCCACCATTCCCGCCAATCCTGAGCACTGCTCCAGTCTCCGCTGACATAGCGTCTCTCAAAACTTGTCCAGTAGCTACGGTCTTCAGCAAATGCTAACGCTTTGATAGAGTCTAACAATATCTCAAAGCTTTTTCCAACGCCCAACACTTCAGACTCGCGTTGTTTTAATATTTCTTTTTGCATTAGCGAGCTGTTAGAATAACATTCTCGCAATGTTTTCTCCAATTCAAGCTGACTTCTTACAAGAAATCCAAAGCGAGCAATCTCCCCTCCCTTATGCGGCTTATACATAATGTTGGGTATATCTGTCGCTATTGAAAACGTTATTCTGCCAGCTGAACCATTAGTTAAGTAGACTTTTGCACGTGTAAACGAAGGTATTGTAGAGGGATTGGTATCAAAGACCACACGGTCTAGCCCGGAGAACTCCTCCATAAATTTTTTAACTAGCCTGTCTTCCCAATTAAAAGGATGAAAACGGAAAATAATTTTAGCATCAGGCAATGAATTTAAAGCACTTTGTAACATTACATACCAGCTATTTTGATGCTGTTCCTCTGTAAAATTTCGCATACTTAGAGAAGTTGGGGCAATTAAAACAATATCTTTTTCTACTTGTTCGGCCTCTACTCTTTCTCGCACCAGATCTGCTTTTAGGTACCCACCTTTTATTAAAGTAAACAGACCTTCTCTACGTTGGCCCGCGGCAGGGAGTACGTTATTAAACAGTTTTTCGCACTCCTCATAATTAAGATTACCAAGTTCTGCTTGCGCCACGAATAAAGCATCACAATGCGGCAACAACCTTGTTACTAATCTTAACCTATTAAGTGTAATATTATCATCGGAAGCCATGTATTCTGAAAAATAATGAGGGCATGCAATGACTTTCGTTTTATAAGAGAAAGTCGGCCTGTCATAGTCAATATCAGAAACAACCGCGACGGAGATGGTGTCTATGCTTGAAAAATCAACTGTATCAGAAACAAAGACAGGAATGGAATCTAGCTTTCCATTTGCAAAATTGCGTGAAAGTCTAGCACGACTTTCCGTTAACACAACAACGGGATTAAACTCTGTTTGGTCAATCTTAAGTGCAACTGCAAATAAAACATCTTCAAGTAGTCCATGCTCGACTAGTATTACAACAACAGGTAAATCTGATTTATCGCAAAACAACTTGAAATCATTTATCATGTAAAGACCTCAACAAATATACTAGTGCTACTTCTATCTAAGTCTATATCACAAAAAAAGCAAAGGGTCTCTTCAAATCAGCAGGATGCTGTGAAGAAAGGATAAATTTCGCAAGCAAAAACTACCAGGTCGAATCAGTCTGATATATTTCTGAAAGATTTTTCGATTCAAAATTAAATGCAGGACGAACTATGACAGTAATAGCAAAGAGAAATAGCGTGTAAAATAATTTTACACGCTATTTCTTTTAATGTTTTTACTTTTATTTGCAATATAAAATTAAAGCTTAATCATTATTTACTAAGATCGATCAAATCTATTCTGGATGGTAGAGCTGTACGCAACTCTCTCACTTTGTTTTTAGTATTTTTTGTATTTGCTACAACAAGAACACAGTCTGTTTCGCGGGCAAATCTTTTACTTCTACTACGGGATAAAAAAAGATATTTTTTGTGGATAATCCATTCGTACGAATAAATCCAGCTATTTGCTCTTCCCGTAACCCCAAATGGTTTTTATAATAAAGAAAAAAGCTGCATTTTCATTGTCATCCAGTGTTTCTGAAAATTTCCCGCCATCCACAATGCCTGCCAATATATTCCCGCTTTGTTTGCTTCGGTAATGGCTTTTTTTTGCATTTGGTGAGTATTGCAACTTTTTTTGGATAAATTTCTCTTACAGCGTGGCGCTGCTCATTCCGTATTCACGGCGAAGCTCCGCAACTTGAACACCATTTTAGGAGGATTACCCTTCAAATCAGCAGGGCACTGTTAACAAGTGGTATATTTAGTAAACAAAACTACCTAGTCGAATCAGTCTGATATATTTCTGAGAGAATCGTGCTATCCAATTGACGCACAGTCCCTTTCCCTTTTGTTTTTAATGCACTATCTCCCTGTAGATCTTCCAGCAAAGAGGTCCATAGTTGCATAACTTTTTCAGGGTGGCATTTCTCTTGAACTTTTTTAGCTGCCTCACCTAACCTCTTTCGTTCTTCAGGATTTCCAAGTAATTCCATGATTGCCTGCTCAAGAGCTACAGGATCTTCAGGCGGGAGCAAAAGTCCATTTTTACCGGGTTCGATAAGAGATGCAGGTCCAGATGGACAGTCAAAACTAACAACAGAAATCCCCAATGCCATAGCTTCTACCAAAGCATTGGGAAAGCCTTCGAAGCGAGAAGGAAAAACAAAAAGTGATGCCTTTTCCATTATTGAATGTGGATTCTTAATAAACCCAGGCATTATTACCTTGTCCTCAACCTTTAATTCTCGGCATTGCATTTCCAGCTTATCACGATCCTCTCCTTCACCTAAAATAACTAGAGTATAGTCGGGGTAATGCTTAAATATTTCAGGAAGACGATCTAACAGGATATCAAATCCTTTTTGATAATGCAGCCGCCCCATACAACATATGAATTTCTCTGGTAACCACTCAGGCACCTCTTCAGGGCGCACCTCCAAAGGGAGTACGGGATTATGAACTACATGAACTTTTTGGGATGGCACAAAGTGGGCAGCCCATTCTTCTTTTACATTTTCTGTTAGAACGGTAACAGCATCGGCTCGCGGATAGCAAAATCTCATAAACGTTCGCTTGCATATCCCATAGTTCTGAGTACGTGGATCAATTCTTTCAGCGACAACTACTTTCACATTCAAGCCACGGGTTGCTAGAATAACCGGAATGTTTGAACGGTCCATAAAACTGATAATTAACTTGTTACCTTCTTCTCGAATAGTGTCCTTAAGCTTTCTGGTGCTCCATGGAAAATTGAAAAAAGAGCCGAAAGATACACTAGGAGGTTTTAACCAGATCCTTTTTACTCTTGAGTCAAGAGTATATGCATCCGTATCTGGAGGAACAGAAGTTATGATTGAGACTGACACACCTCGGGCTACCCAATAGTTAGCCATTGTTGTCATCACTCTTTCTGCCCCCCCTCCCATAAGGGAGCGGATTATCATGGTTATCCCTTCAATTTGCATAGCAACCCTCTCAAAAAGAACATTTAATTTATTTAATTCAAAATACTCGCTTGCATAATTACCTACAAGTCCAAGAGCTACATAGTTACAGTTGGCGACTATTGATATACTCACGACAAGCTGTGGGCAGAAAATACCACTGACTCAAAAGATCTAGTTCAGCGGAAGAATCTTTCTAGATAAAATTTGTCATAACTGGCAAGAGACTCCCTAACAATAAAAAAACAGCCAGCTCATTTCTGTTTATGCAAAAAAAGAGCCAAACACATCATCACTGATGATTCTTCTCGAATGTAATTTTTGGCAAACCAACCTAATGCTCCAGCAAGGAGTTTGCCGAGAAAAGAATAATTCCAGCGATGGCATATTTCTGATGCGCAGCAAGACTCTACAGGATTAAAATGGTTCAAGAAAAAAACGTTGCCGGATTCGAGCTAGTTGCTTTCGTAAGCCTGCTATTGGACCTCACTTTCCATCAATAATTTACGCAATTCAGCAACGCAGGAAGGTGTTGGAGCTGTTAGGTCGGCCCCGGAGACTTCTTCATCACCAAGAACAACGACAAAAGGTGTACGCGGCAAAATATCAAGGCTTTTTATGGACGAAATTGCCTCCTCAAAAGAATCTCCACCTAAATCTTCTCCAAGGAAAACAACTTCAGGCCTTAGTAACTGCAAGGCCCTCATTCCTTTCTCAACAGTCTTGCGGACAATCAGAGAACAACCTGCGCACTCTGAAAAAAGCTGCCGCATATCATCAATATTTTTGCTGTTTGCCTCTATGAATAAAACAGAATGAGCTTCTTCAACTTCATCTTTATCCATGCACGAATCAGTATTTTCGGTTGCCACTTGCCCATGGTCAAAAACGCTGAAAATATCTTTTTTGCCGCCATTGTCCCCGAAATCAATTTTTCCTGATGTGGAAATATCCAGAACACTATCAATCATTTTCAACAGCTTGCGCCCGGATTCGGAAATGTGTTCGACATGCGCTTGGTTATTGCTCGCAAACGTCTCCTGCCCATCAGCCAAAATCCTATCTGAAAAGCCCGCAATATCTTTGATCGGGGGCCGCAACTCATGGCACATACGGGAAATGAATTCAGATTTGGCCCGACTTAAAACTTCCGCAGCATGCAGATCTTCTTTCAGCTGTTTCTCCGTCTGCACCCTGTCAGTAATATCCACAAAACTTTCCAGCAGATAGGAAGCATCCCCTCTCTTGAATGGCACTACACTTTTAAGAACAGACTTACCGTTAGATAGCTTGCGCACGGCATGGTCTATTTCCTGCCCAAGATCTGTAACCGGACATTTGTTCACCTCAGCTGGACATATATATTCATGGCAGACAGCCCCTAGAGCCTCATCCCTGTTCACTCCAATGATTTTAGCTGCAGTTTCATTCATATCCAAAATGGTATGCGTCTCCTCCTCGATAACAACCACCCCGGCCTGAACCCCCTGCAGAACGGCGTGTGTGTAGTCCTGCTGGCTTTTAAGCCGTTTTTCCATTTCAATTCGATCCGTGATATCCATAAAAGCTTCAAGGAGAACCCGTTCTCCAGCAAAATTAATTTCGGTCGCCTTTTTCAGTACTGTTATTTTTCGGCCGGAAATGGTTCGTACAACAACTTCATTGGCAGATGATCCAACCTTGCTATTTATGAAAGGACAATATTCATCCGCGGAAAAACAAAAAATATTTTCGCAACTCTGACCGATGACAGATTCTCCCTGCGGGACATCAAAAATCATCAATGCTTCAGAATTCACGCGCATAATTTCACGCTTTTCATTGATTATTGCCATACCGACCGGAATAGAATCCACAATATTCTCAATAACCCGGTTTGCCTGTTCAAGATTGTTGGATTTCCTTTCCCGGTCAGCAAGAATAGTACTTATATTGAACAGGATGCGGAAAAAGAGGAAGAGGAATAACGGCAGGGTGCAAACCATAATTCCAAGCCTAACATTATCCATATCAACGGTGACATCTTCTTTGAGCTTGTTCAGACGGTTTATATCCACCTGCGTTTCAAAAAATATTTTACTTGCAGATTCCCGCGCACGAAGAATAAGCGCGTCAATCTGCATTGTCCGAAATCTCAGGGAATGGTGAACCTTCTCAAGAGTTAAAGTATCCTGTTTTTGCAACAACTCCCGCATGTTGGATGCGATATTTGCCACCGCTTCGCCAAGCTCAAAAATTTTTGGGTTAAGATCAATAACTTCCATGGCATAACCGTCATTATTCCCACGGCGAAAAGTTATCTGCTCCTGAACTTCATCGGTATCATAAAAATTTGCCGGAAAAGTATTTACAAAAGTTCCCCCGTTCTGAAGGACTGTCAATATTGTCCCCAGCTTATCAAGGCTGTGGTTGATATCGGCAAGCAACAGATCAACCATGCGCGGATCAGCAGAATCGACAATCTTTGCCACCCCCAATTCAACCAGAAGCAACCGGTGCATTAAAGCCATGCCAAGCTTCGACCTTGTTTCCTGATTATAAATTTCCTGATCATAACCAGACAGAATATTGAGCTTTACCCTGTCCACAACAAAATTAACCGTAAAGGTCAGTAGGAAAATAAGACAGAGAAACAGAATCCTGGAGGTGACCTGTTCTTTAAATATCCCGGGTAACTTTCTATCTAACATCATATAATCCGTATTTATTGAAAATAGCCTTCCCCTTTTCACTGGCGGCATAATCCATAAAGGCTCTGGCTAGTTCCGGGTAGCGGGAAAACCTCAATAATCCGATTATCAGTTTCTTTTTCTCGGCGTATTCATCACTAATAGGCAGTACCGTAATGCTGTCTTCATTCTCCGCCCATGTAGCAGTAGCATACCAGTTCACAACAAGATCAGCTTCTTCCCCTTTCAGAAAACGGATAAGATCCTTGGAATCAGTCGTCATTATCTGCACATTGTTTGCTACTTTTGAGAAAATAGATTTTTTATCCAAAATCTTCTTTGTTTCCCGGCCGATGCTGCCACTTTCAGGATTACCGATAGCCACCAGAAAACGCTTATCAGCCAGACTATCCAAAGAGGCAGGAATATTCTTAGGATTGCCCTTTTTTACCATCATTGCAGCCTTGTTATAGCCCACATGGACAGTATCGGTCACCAGCCCCTGTTCGAGTGTTGTCTGAATGTACGCGCCCGAGCCAGGCAGATAAAGATCACCTATTTTATTGGCTTTGATCGATTTGAGCAGATTGCCGGACCCGCCCTTAGTAATCAATATTTTGCAATCATAATCCCGCTCAATTATCCCGGCAATTTCAGCCATTGGTTTTATCATGGTAATCCCGCAATAAATCAGCAATTCTTTCTTATGTTCCACCTTGTCCGCATGACAACCGGATAATCCGAGTGCAAAAAGCAGTACAATGATCTTCGCAAATATGCTGATTCGGCAAGAGTTCATCTGTTTACCTCCATTAAATTCATACTATAACAAAAATATAATATAATCTGACATAGGCATGCGCACAACGAAATTAATTATTATGGTTATTTAACCAATATACACAAATAAAGTAAACTATTCCAAGCACCATATTTCTATTTTGGGCAGAAGATGAAAAAAACACATACCCTATACGTAAATATTCTCAGCATTTTTATCACCCTCATAAGTGCTGTCGTATTATGCGTTGTGTTTTACGGTTACATTCAAAATTCCAGCATCGCCCTCTTCTCAGCAAAACAGCTTGTCCGGCAGACAGGCTCAGCAATTGGAGAACGTACTGAAAATATATTCGATTCAGCATTTATGACTGTAAATACATATATCGGTTTCAATGAGATCGAAGAAAAACCTTCCATTCATTCCCATCCGATGAGCAACGCATTTTTCAAATGCCTGCAAGAACATAAAGACTTTACGTCCATTTTTATAGGCTTTTCCGACGGGGATTTCTATCTGGTTTCATCTCTGCGCAACAGGGATAAGATGAAAAAAGAAAAGAATATCCCGCCAGAAGCTCAGTGGTATACCCAAACCATAGGACATCTTCCAAACGGCGAAAGGTACGAGCTGACAAGATATCTGAATGAAGGTTTTGTGACCATCGGTTCAAGCTCCAGCGTAGAGGCTGACTACGACCCCAGAAAGCGAAACTGGTTTATAGAAGCCCAAAAAACAGACCGGGCCATATTGAGTGACATCTATATCTTTGCCCTATCAGGGGAGCCCGGGATTACTGTTTCCAGACGCTTTGATGCCCATGTTCCGGGAACTCTGGGAGTTGATCTTTCCTTGGCAAATTTATCCGAATTCATGAAACGCCAACTCGTTGGAGAGGGGTGTGAAATCATGATATACGAGCCATCAGGTGACCTCTACGGCTACCATGATATGGAAAAGCTCAGCTCCAGTCTTTTTTGGAATGCTGACCGTAGTATAGCCAGGCCAAAGGTTACCGGGCTGAAAAGCAAAGTTCTGAACACCCTTGTCGCCAACCATGAAAAAAACACCGGCGACCATCTGCGTATCCACCAATTAATAGTAGATGGTAAAAGATATATTTCCCTCATCGATCCGCTTCCTAAAGAGTACGGCAAAGAACTTTTTGTTGCCATAACAGTCCCTGAATCCTTCTTCACCGGTCCAATCGCAAAAATCGGAACCAACAATCTGTTGGTCTCACTCGGAATATTCATGCTCTTCCTTCCTGTAATCCATCTGGTGGCCAAACAACTGAGTAAGCCGCTGATAGACCTGACCAGCAGCGTAAACAACATCAAACAGTTCAATCTTGAAATTCCAGTTGATATCAAATCAAATATTATTGAAGTGCGTGACCTTTCGAAAGCCACAGAAACAATGCGCAAGACTCTAAACTCCTTCGGTAAATATGTCCCGCGGCCTTTGGTCCAATCGATGATGGTCAACAAGATTACCCCCAGGCTCGGTGGGGGGCGCAAACAACTGACCTTCATGTTTACGGATATAAAAGATTTCACCAGTATTTCTGAAACCATGTCTCCGGAACAGCTGACCAGAACGATAACATCATACCTAAAGTGTATGAGCCGGGTCATCCTTAAGAACAAAGGAACTATCGATAAATATATCGGTGATGGGATCATGGCCTTCTGGAATGCTCCTGTAGCAGACAAAAACCATGCCCGGAACGGTTGTATGGCCGCACTCTATTGCCGAGAAGCTCTCAAAAAATTCAACAAACATTGCCGGGACAACAACAAACCGGAAATGATTACCCGTATGGGTGTCCACACCGGAGAAGCCGTCGTCGGGAATATCGGTTCAGCGGACCGCATGGACTATACGGCTATGGGGGCGGCTGTGAACCTTGCTTCGCGCCTTGAGGGCCTGAATAAATATCTGGGTACTGAAATTCTGGTAAGCGATGCCACCAAAGAACTTGCCGGAGCTGATTTCCTGTTCCGCTATGCCGGACGGGTATTACCGAAAGGAACAATCCATAGTTCAGGAGTTTACGAACTGCTGGGGCTCAAGACCGGAACGGATAACGGAGACAGAAATCTGACAGTAAGCACGCAACAGGAATCGATGGTTAAACAGTGGGCAGAAGCACTCGGCATACTGATGGATTGTGATTACGAAAAAGCGGCAGCAGCCTTTGAATCATATATTCAGACATACGGCCCTGACCCTCTGGCCGATTACTACAGAGAATTAAGCCGTAAATTCGTTTTAAATCCTCCAGCGGAGAACTGGCAGGGGGAGATAGTTTTCAATGCCAAATAAATTATTAAAAATGCTTCCGGTCTTGCTGCTCTGCCTACTCTGCGGCAATGCATATGCAAAAACCCAGATCCATTTCTGGACTACCGAGGTGGCACCGGACAGGCAGGCTGTCATAGAATATCTTGTCCGGGCTTTCGAAATACACCACCCGGACATTGAGATATTTGTGAAGGGAGTGGAAGAAAATCAAATAGCAACGGAACTCACAAAGTATCTGGCCAACGGTACCGGGCCGGACGTAATAAGCTGTTCCTCGGATCTATTGGTTGCATTTAACCAGAAAGGTTGGATCGACTACTACGCAACCCAAAAAGTTCTGGACCATGCAGGTAAGGAGAACTTCTTTTCCGGCCCGTTGAGCAAGTTCAAAATTGCTAAAGACAAATATTGTGGGCTGCCGTTTAACGGCTGGGTGCAGGGTATCTGGTATCGTAAAGACTGGTTCGATCAAAAAGGACTGGCCCCGCCGAACAGCTGGGAGAACATCCTTAAGGCGGCAAAAGTTTTTCACGACCCACAGAACGGCCGCTATGGAATATTAATCGGAACCCGCAATGATGCATACGCCGAACAGGTCTTCAGTCATCTGGCCCTAGCTGCCGGGGTTACTCCTTTCAACAAAAACGGGGAGATCCAGTTTGAATCCCCGCAAACAATCGCGACACTTGAATTTTATAAAAAACTTGCCGCATACACCCCGCCGGGACCGCAATGGTGGCGTGGAAGGGATTTTTACATGCAGGGCAGGCTGGCCATGATGTTCTATTCCACTTTCATTATGGATGACCTTGCTATTCCGGCCATTGCTGCCGATTCACTGGGATCAAGAAATTTCGCTGAGCTTAAAGGTGCTGAATATGATTCCTCCCTGCTTAAAAACACGGGCATGGTTTCAAGTATTTCAAAAACCACTAAAGCCGCTTACGGGGTCATCCACGCCCTTGGACTACTCAAAACAGTAGATGAAACGAAGCAAAGGGCGGCAATCAAGTTTGCCAGCTTCCTATTTCAGGACGATGTCTACATAACATGGCTGCATATGGTTCCCGGCGGAATGCTCCCCGTGCTCAAACACATAACTTCCAATCCGGAATTTTACCGTGATGCGCAGGGAGTAATCCAGAAATATTCCCGCCAACGGATAAAGGAAATAGTTTCCGGTTTCGAATACATCAAAAACTTCAGCATTATCGATGGAGTGCTGATCCCGCAGGCAGCACAGGCATCGGAACAGGGCATAATTCCAGAAATGATAAAAGAAGTACTGCAATTAAACACCCCACCTGCGGCGGCAGTTCATAATGCAGCTCAGAAAATGCGGAAAATTCCGCCGCAATGATTCTATTCCCAATAGCCAAGTAGCCCCGGTATAAACCTTTAGTACTCACATTCCTGCACAAAAAAACTTGCAATTATCCCATCCGTAAGGCACTCAACCCGCGGCGTCTATGCACGATGCCCGATCCACGCAAACATAAACATCTCACCTCGAGGCCGATCACCATGGACAAAAATCCTAAGGACTGGCGATTCGCGCAGGCCAACAAAGAGGCCCTGCTTACTCTGGGCGTTTACGCCCTCTACTTCATCTGGTGGTACGTGTGTGCCTACGGCATAGGCAGCGGCGATCCAGAACAATACGAATACGTCTTCGGACTTCCGGAATGGTTTTTCTATAGCTGCATTGTCGGCTACCCGCTGATTACTATCCTGCTCTGGGCACTGGTCCGTTTTAAATTCAAAGACATTCCCTTGGACGAAGAAATGGAAACCGCATTTGATTCCGAAACCGGAGATAAACAGTCATGAGCAATACTCTGCTGACCATAATTCCGGTAATTATCTATCTCGCAATGTCCTTCGGCGTGGCTCTCTGGGCACGTAAAAAGGCCGAATCCACCAAATCATCCAAGGGATTCATTGAAGACTATTTCATCGGCGGCCGTTCAATGGGCGGCATGGTTCTGGCTATGACCATAATTGCCAGCTATACAAGTGCCAGCAGCTTTGTTGGCGGCCCGGGAGTGGCTTATAAACTCGGACTGAGCTGGGTTCTATTAGCAATGATTCAGGTTCCGACTACTTTTCTGACGCTGGGTATCCTCGGTAAAAGATTCGCAATCGTAGCCCGCCAGACCGATTCCGTAACCATCACCGATTTCCTGCGTGCCCGCTATAAAAGCGACGCCGTAGTAATTCTCTGTTCCGTGGCTCTAATCTTGTTTTTCATGGCCGCTATGCTGGCCCAGTTCATTGGCGGGGCAAGACTTTTCCAGACCGTAACCGGTTATCCTTATATTGTAGGCCTCGCACTCTTTGGAATAAGCGTGGTGCTCTACACAGCCATAGGCGGATTCCGGGCCGTGGTGCTCACCGACGCCATTCAGGGGATCGTCATGGTCGTGGCTGTTGTAGTTATCCTGCTGGCAGTCATCAATGCAGGAGGAGGCATGGAAAAATGCATCCAGTCCCTGAAAGCAATCGATCCCGGCCTGATCACACCCACCGGCCCGAAAGATGCTGTCCCGCAGCCGTTCACCCTTTCCTTCTGGGTACTGGTCGGTATCGGCATTCTAGGACTGCCCCAAACCACCCAGCGCTGCATGGGATACCGGGATTCCAAAGCCATGCATGATGCAATGATCATCGGAACCCTGCTCATCGGTTTCATGATTCTTTGCGCACACCTTGCAGGAACACTGGGCCGGGCTATCCTGCCCGAACTCCCCGCCGGCGACCTTGCCATGCCATCGCTGATCGTTGAACTGCTCTCCCCGGTCTGGGCCGGTGTTTTCATCGCCGGACCGCTGGCCGCAATCATGTCCACAGTGGACTCCATGCTTCTGCTCGTCTCCGCCGCCATTATCAAAGACCTCTACATCCATTACCGTTTGAAAGGTGATGCTTCGCGCATGACTCTGGTCAGCATCAAAAAAATGAGTCTGATCTGTACTGTTGTTGTCGGACTGATGGTTTTTGTGGCCGCTATCGAGCCGCCGGACCTGCTGGTCTGGATCAACCTTTTCGCCTTCGGCGGACTGGAAGCGGCATTCCTCTGCCCCATTGTCCTCGGGCTGTACTGGGATAAAGGAAACAGCACCGGGGCGATATCTTCCATCATCATCGGAGTAGGAACATTCATAGCGCTGACCATCATGAAACCGGCTATGGGCGGTGTCCATGCCATTGTTCCGACCACTCTGGCCTCGCTGCTTGCCTTCGTGCTCGGATCATATGCCGGACTTTCCCGAAACAAAGGCGGGATAACCGTTTAGTAGACTGCGCCGGCGATATCCACTCTCCTGCAACAGTGACGACATGCTTTCGTAACAATAATAACGTAATTGCTAACTGTGAAACATGTTAAGAAATTAACCGCCACTGAATATAAAAACAGGAGTAGATTATATGGATATGCACCACCCCTTGAAGGTATACGAAGAAGAACTTGCTGACCTTCAGGGATTAGTTCTTGAACTAGGCAATATGGCATTGCAGCAATTGAGCAAGGCTATTGAAACCTTTGCAGAGAATAATGCGGAAAAAGCGCAAGCCATCATCGATGGAGATGAAAAAATAAATGACCTCGAACATGAGGTGGACAAAATGTCCTTGATGATCATCACCAAGATGGAACCAAAGGCTGGGGATCTGCGTTATGTGCTTACCGCAAGCAAAATCGCTTCCGACCTCGAACGTATTGCCGACTATGCTAAAAGCATCGCCAAGAAGGGCAAACGCGGTTTTGCCGAAGAACATGCCCAGCATCTTGGCTATGTACAGCATATGGGACAGGAGCTGACCGCAATGCTCTCCAGCGTTCTGGAAGCATTCAAGAATTTGAGTGTGGAAAAAGCCCTTGATGTCTGGCACAGCGACAGCAACGTTGATGCGCTGTTCAAGGAAGGCGTAACCGAAATGAAGGACTGCGTTTCCTCTGAAGAACTGGAAGGTACGGGCTTCATCTCCCTGCTCTTCACCATGCGCTGCCTAGAGCGTGTCGGCGACCATATAACCAACATCTCCGAGCATATATATTTCATCAAGTATGCTGAATACTTCTCAGGTAGAAAGTAAGTTATAATACCCAAAAGAAAAAGGCCGGAAGCACTCAGTGTTTCCGGCCTTTTGGTTTTAATAGTAAAGATCAACAACCTCTTTAATCTTTTCCTTTTCATAATCTTGGGAGTTTTTTACCGAATCCATAAATTTGCGTGAAGCTTCGCAATCCATATCCCCGATGGATTTCAAAGCCATAAATTTCTGCGTGTCATCATGCTCCTGATAGAATTGAATCAGGAACGGCAGTTCATCTTTAGCCTGCAACATGCCCAGCGCACTGACCGCACAGGCAACGACCATGGTGTCATCATGCTTAGTAAGCTCGAGCAACGGAGCAACTGCCTTTTGGCTATTGGTATAGCCCAGTTCCAGGACTTTCATGTAAACAAGTTTCTGATCATACCCAGCCCTAATTTCATGAACCAGCCGTTCCACTTCCACATCTGGAGCCACATATTTAAGCGCATACCTGTTGATCTTGGTTGCGACTTCCTTAACCATCAAGCTAATCGGGATATTATAACAAGGATTTTCAACTTCCCGGAATGCCCAGACCGGAACTTTACCATTCTTAAAATAGCTGGTGATGCGGTGTTTTTGTCCCCCATCGTATAAATCAGCACTGAAGGTCATGAAAGTAAAATATGGTGAGAACCCGCTAGTTCGCTGATTGCGTATGCGGTATTTATGAATCTTAAGAGTCAAAGGATGTGCCGCAGTTACATCTTTGCTAAATTTAATCCCGCGCATCTTTAATTCCCGCTCAAGATAATTCTGCAAAAAAGCGACTTCGTTATCTATATCAAGATAAGCGGTCAAAGTTCCAACCGAAAACTGCTTGTCTTCGCTGCTACGCTCATCATCTAAACTGAAAGACACCTTGTCATTGACAGTCCCAGAATATTCAACGCTGGATACAGCAGGAGGGGCAACATTAAACGACTTGGAACAACCTCCCAGCGCCAGCATCGACACCGCAAGGCACAAAAACAATCCTCTCAACTTCATAATTCCATTTCCTTTGTTGCAAATTATTCAAGTATAAATTTTGCGTACTTACTATTTTACATTTATTTTAAATTCAAGATAAATGTATCACTTTTATGTTTGAAAAACCTAGTTTAAATCTTTTTCCCTTTACACCAGCCCACTAATTTCATAACTTCTTCCCTAGCTAGGGGTGCCTTCTATGGCTGAGATGGCGTGTTTCGCCTGTCCCTTTGAACCTGATGCGGGTAATCCCGCCGTAGGGAAGCTTACATAGATTAACATTGTTCCATCTATTGTTATGCTCACCCTACGCGGTGAGCTTTTTTTTTATGGAGTGAAAATGAAAGTTAAGCTGAATGGTAAGGAATCCGAACTGGCCGGGGAAGCAACAATCCTTGAACTGTTGGAGTCAAAGAGTCTTACAGCGGACAGCGTTGTTGTTGAACTGAACATGGAAATCATCCCGGCGGAAAGTTACGGCTCCACTAAAATAAATGACGGGGACCACCTCGAAATACTGCGCTTTGTAGGCGGAGGCTGATTAAAATGAACAATGATATTTTTAAACTTGGCGGCCTTGAATTCAACAGCCGCCTGCTCACCGGAACAGGCAAATACGCCGATGATTCCGTAATCCCGGATGTCTGTGAAGCTTCCGGCTCCCAGATCATCACCGTGGCCCTGCGCCGGGTGGATCTTGAATCCGAGACCGGAAACGTCATGGATTTCATCCCCAAACACATGCAGCTGCTGCCCAATACTTCCGGTGCGCGAACAGCTGACGAAGCAGTCCGCATCGCCCGCCTTGCAAAAGCCATGGGTTGCGGCAACTGGATCAAGATCGAAGTTATTTCCGACAACAAATACCTACTGCCCGACGGCTACGAAACCGCCAAGGCTACCGAAATTCTCGCCAATGAAGGATTCGTGGTTCTGCCTTACGTGAACGCGGACCTGTACATTGCCCGTTCTCTGGTTGATGCCGGGGCTGCTGCTGTAATGCCGCTCGGCGCCCCCATTGGAACCAACCGTGGCCTGAAGACTCGTGAAATGGTCCGCATCCTGATTGACGAAATCGAGCTGCCGATCATTGTTGATGCCGGAATCGGACGCCCGTCCGAAGCATGCGAAGCCATGGAAATGGGCGCGGATGCATGTCTGGTCAACACCGCCATCGCTACCGCCAGCGATCCCGCACTTATGGGCAGGGCTTTTGGCCGCGCTGTACAGGCCGGACGCGAAGCCTACCTCTCCGGTCCCGGAGCAAAACACAGCCATGCCAAGGCATCCTCACCCCTTACCGGATTCCTGCACGAAGGATAAAATAAAATGAGCTTCTATCCCATCTGCGCCGAATACAACGACGCCCCCCTTGCCGAGCAATTCGGCTCCGTAACTGAACATGATGTCAGGCGCGCACTTAACAAGGCTACCTTAAGCCCTGAAGACTTTCTTGCCCTGTTAAGCCCCGCAGCTATTCCCATGCTCGAAGAAATGGCGGCCAAAGCCAGCCAGCTGACTTTACAGCACTTCGGCAGGACTATTCAGCTCTTCACTCCGCTCTACATGGCAAACTTCTGCACCAATAAATGTGTGTACTGCGGTTTCAATACCAAGAACAAAATCCCCCGCTCCCAGCTGGGACCGGAAGAACTGGAAAAAGAAGCCAAGGCAATCGCTGCCACCGGACTGAAACACCTGCTCATCCTTACCGGTGATGCACGGGCTAAATCCTCACCGGAATACATAGAATCCGCGGTAGAAATCCTGCGTAAGCATTTTCCGTCCGTGTCCATCGAAATATATGCCATGACCGAAGAAGAATACGCACGTCAGGTCGCTGCCGGGGTCGACGGAATGACTATGTTTCAGGAAACCTACAACGAAGAACTTTACCCTGAACTGCATCCGGCAGGCCCCAAAAATGATTACCGCTTCCGCCTTGATGCCCCAGAAAGGGCCTGTAAAGCCGGAATGCGTGTGGTCAACATCGGCGCCCTGCTCGGTCTTGACGAATGGCGCCACGATGCCCTGAAAACAGGTATCCACGCCGCTTACCTGCAAAACAAGTATCCGCAAGTGGATATCGCCGTATCACTGCCGCGCATACGCACCCATGTAGGCGATGCATTCACCCCTAAATCTCTGGTCAGTGATGTAGACCTTGTGCAGAACATGCTTGCCCTGCGCATCTTCCTGCCCCGCTGCGGAATTACTATTTCCACCCGTGAAGCCCCTGATTTCCGCGAAAACATCCTTCCGCTGGGAGTGACACGCATGTCAGCCGGAGTTTCCACCGAAGTTGGCGGCCACACCTGCGAAGAGGAAGAAAAAGTAGGCCAGTTCGATATCAGCGATGGGCGAAGCGTTGAAGAAATGTGCGCGGTGCTCAGGAAACACGGCTATCAGCCTGTTTTCAAAGACTGGCACCCCTTGCAGGAAGCATCGTGAACCGCACGGAACAAGGCATAGCCAAATACCTCGGCGAAGACTGTCTGCACTTCCTGCAAAAGGTACGCATTGGAATAGCCGGGGCAGGTGGACTGGGTTCTAACTGCGCCATGCACCTAGTGCGCAGCGGATTCAAGCAATTCACCATTGCCGACTTTGACCGCATCGAGGAATCCAACCTCAACCGCCAGTTCTATTTCATGGAGCAGGTCGGTATGAGTAAAGTCGAAGCTCTCTGCGAAAATCTGCGCAACATCAACCCGGACCTCGACACCATCAAACATGTACAAACCGTAAGCCGGGAAAACATGTTGGAACTGTTCGGGGAATGTGATGTGATCATTGAAGCCTTCGATGATGCCGCTAGCAAAAAGGCTTTAGTTGAAACATTTCTGCCCACGGACAAACTGCTGGTCAGTGCGTCCGGCATGGGCGGCGCGGGTAATAGCGACGAAATTAAAACCCGCAGGGTCCGTGACAATTTCTATATTGTCGGGGATATGAAGACCGAGTGTAATGCTGAGAACCCGCCCTTTTCACCGAGGGTGGCAATCTGCGCGGCCAAGCAGGCCGACATTGTGCTCAGCCATTATTTGAATAAATTTAATTCTGAACAAACCCAAACTAATAGGGATTCCAAAGGCCTGTAGCCGTTAGGCGAGAAGCTTTACTTCGAGTCTTACGGATACTGAGAGCGGAGCGGCTTAGCTCCTTTGGCCGTCGGAGACGAAATCACCTATCGAAAACGCGAAGCGTATCAAAATCAGCCCCGCAGGGCTTAAGGAACAAACCATGAGCGACAAAAAAATCACCCGCCAGAACATTCTTGATACCGATATCTACTGCCTGACCGCCCTGAAATTTTCCAAGGGCCGTTCCAATATCGAAGTCGTCCGCGAGATGCTCGATAGCGGAATCAAGCTGATCCAGTACCGGGAAAAAGAAATCAAATCCGGCCAGAAATACAAAGAATGCATGGAAATACGCAAAATGACCCGTGAAGCCGGGGCCGCTTTCATCGTCAATGACGATATCGATCTGGCAATGATGGTCGGGGCGGACGGAATCCATATCGGGCAGGAAGATTTTCCGGTACATGCTGTGCGCAAGCTCATCGGTGAAGAAATGGCCATCGGTCTTTCCACTCACACCCCGGAAGAAGCCCGCGCCGCAGTTGAAGCCGGAGCTGATTATATCGGCGTAGGCCCGATCTTCAAGACATACACCAAAGAGGATGTTGTTGATCCCGTTGGATTTGAATACATGGACTGGGTCGTCAAAAACATCGATATTCCTTTTGTAGCCATCGGCGGCATCAAGGAGCACAACATTGCCGATGTCATGAACAGGGGCGCAAAATGCGTGGCCATCGTCACCGAGATTGTCGGTGCGGACGATATCGGTGCTATGGTCGGAAACCTGCGCGCAGCAATAGCGAAATAGATTTCAAATCGGAACCACTCACAAGACAACACCCCTGAACCAAAGTTACGTTCATTCTTAGCCTATGGACGTAGCAGAAGTCCGGTTCAGGGGTGGGTGGACAACAAACACATGTTCAAGCAAAAAGATTGGTTTTTCCAAGGCAAATCCGGGACAGAATATAAATTCGGAATCTACGCCAAAACCCGCCCTATACCTGAATCCGGCGGAATTTACATTCTCGCCTATACCCATCCGCGCGGACACCGATCCGGATTCGAGGTCAATATGCTTTATGCTGGTGAAACTGAAAACTTCCGCCAGAGACTGGTAGATCCTCCGCAACCAGAATGCTTATGGGACGGCAACTGGAATTGCATTTACCTTCTTCACGTTGAAAGTGCCCAGGAGAAACGGAAGATTCTAGCTGACTTGACCGCGGGCAATGACTTATCCTGCATGCAATCCTAACACGCATCGTCCCATCACTTCATAATTACGCGGGTAAGCGTTTTAATTTATCATAATTTGAGGTATACACTATTAAAGTGAGGACTCAAATGGTTATACGCTTACTTAGCTGCAGCTTATTGCTGCTTTTACTTTACAGCACTGCCTTTGCGCAGTCTTTGAACGAAACTGTTTTCATCACCGAACATCTCCCCCCATACAACTATCTCGAAAACAAAAAAATACAGGGAATCAGTGTCGATATTTTACGCGAAGCTCTTGCCGCTGTCGGTATAAAACTAAATGAATCAGCACTACATATTTACCCATGGGCCAGAGGATACAAGACGGTTTTACAAACTCCGAACACCTGTCTCTTCAGCACAGCCAGAAACAATTTCAGGGAAAAACATTTTAAGTGGGTAGGTCCCATAATAGAAGCAACATACTCTTTTTATTCTCAAAACAAAAACATAAAAGCCGACTCCATAAAGGATTTGGAAAAGTATTACATAACCACGTCCAGACAAGGAATAGGCGATCATATCCTGCAAAAAAACAAATTTCCTAAAAACAAAATAGACTTATCCAACGATGCGTTAACGATGGTAAAAAAATTAAAAAAAGGCAGAATCGATATCATCTTGGAAAATGAAAATGTATTGCGCTATACAGTAAGAAAAGAAGGCATGGACTGGTCGAAGTTCATAAATATTTACACTGAAAACCTTACCGAATTATACTTTGCCTTCAACAAGCAGACGCCGGATCACATAATCAAACAACTCCAAAAAGGGATAGATATAATTAGAGAAAATGGAAAGATGGCTGATATTCTAAATAGACTGCGTCCCCTTCCAGAATAGCATATATCCAGCCAGAGAAATATTAAAAAGCCGTAAACAGACAAACTACAGCACCCCGGCCCAACAAGCAGTTACGCTTTGTACTGATCCATCAATTCCTTTGTCCCATCCACATATTCTAAAATATCCCCTTCGTCCTTGATCATTGTTTTACTGTTGAACTTCTTGAACTGTTCCATTTTCTTGTAGCCGTTCTGATAGCCCTTTTTGAACTTCTCAATCTTATCCACATAATCCTCTTTGGACTTTGTGTAATAATGGTTTAGGGCCAGAACCTCTTCATCCTGCTTAAATTTCTTGCAGCTCAATCTGTAGTTAAAATCATGGGCAGTGCTGTACTTGGCAGGCAGGATGCAATCAGTGCGGGCAATAGTCTTGTAGGACATCGGTTCAGCCACACGCTTATCGTAGCTTGCGATAACTATATCGTCAGGTGCTTCATCGTGACCGGAATCACCGAAATAACGGCTGGGAACTTTCAACCCGGAAATATTCTCAAGGGACACGAGGTATTCCTTAATTGTTCTGAAGCCAGAGCCCTTGCGGGGATATACGAACTCATCAATATCGACCTTGATAACCCAGTCCATGTTGTGGGCATAGCGCACAAGAAAATCGCCATAAGCCAGATATTGTATACATTTATATTTGTTTTTTTCCTTACGGTCGTAATTCAGTCCTTCCAAATCCGGAAACGGAATCAGCGTTACCGATCCCTCGTCTATGAAAGGAGCGAGTAGACGTTTTGACTCCTCCACATCGCCGTTATCGTAAAGATAGAAATGATCTACACCCATCAATTTATGATAGCAGATCCATTCGGTAATAAATTTATCCTCAGCGCGCATAATAGCAACCGCGCCAACTTCAACCCTACGGGGAAGATCCACCCTGCTATCAGAAAAATTATATTTTTCGCGCAACTTACCTGCTTTGAAATTGGTGAAAAGTAGACTGCCGGGATATCTGCGAACGTTGACTTTTATGTATTCAAGCAGGTTCTTACAAAAATACTTGGAAGGGAGAAATCTATCAAAAACAAACATTTAAAATCCTTAGACGAAATGTAAGTGCTAATAAGCATACGTAATTAAATCGAGCTGTAGGACATGGTTTAATCAACCATCTCCCCCTGAAAGAATTCTAAAAAATTTCACAATAACAAACAGCAGTCAATAGCCGCAGCTAGAATCGAAGATTAACATTTTTTTGCATGTTGAATTATTTTTGGTGAAAAAAGAATATTGTTAAAAACATAAATCCAGCCAATGAAGCTCCCGGTAGTATAAAAAAAACACATAGAAAATTTATAATACAGCCGTCATACATTGACGCAAGAGCACTTAATCAATATAAATAAAAAAGTATATAAGTATTAACAATCTTGACGCAATAGATTGCGTTCAAAGGTAAAAATGAACAATAAATTATTTTCAGACATGCCTGTTACGCACCCACTTATTTACAACGCACTAAGGTTGGTACAGATAAATTTGCGTAGGTATCCAGGATATTTCATCTATACCAACTACAAATCAGGTATGATACGTAAGAAATATCATTTTTCCGATGCAAAGGTGGACCTGCCACGCAAAGCAAAACTCGGAATGCTGGCCATCATGCGTGCGGAAGATAAATTCATATGTGAGTGGATCTGTTACTACAAACTTATGGGAGTAGATCACTTTTACTTATATGACAATGGTGACTATGAAAAATCATGTAATATTTTAGATCCGTTTATCAAAGAAGGATCAGTAACTGTCATCCCCTTCCCTGAAATAAAAGGTCTTGTATATAACGGCACAGAGAAAAATAAAGAGCAATGCATGCAATATCTCGCATACGGAGATTTCTTAGTCCGTTATATGCATAATGTTGAATGGATAATTAAAGTAGACATTGATGAATTTGTATATCCAAAACAAATTTCAGGATTCAATTCTATATTAGAATACATCAACTCAATTCCTGATGTCGGCAATATCCGTATCCCCAGCTATTACTTTGGATCATCTGGTCATATTTCTGCTCCTGATGATCTTGTAATCTCCAGTTACGGCATGCGGATGGCTGAACCTACAACTTATAAGTCAATGGCCAGATCTGAATGCATTCTCCGCCAGAACTATAGTACAGCGCACGACTTCAATGTCAAAATAACAAATAAAAAGAATTTATTTAATGAAGAAGTACTAGTTCTGAACCATTACTACACAAAATCCAGAGAAGACTTCATCAATAAAGTCAAGAACTACAATAACGGATACATGGATGGGTTCAAGGATTTAGATCTTTTCAACAATTTCAATAGCCAACCAATGGTACAAGACTCCGGAGAAATACTCCGCTATTCAAAAGAGACTAAAGACCTGCTGAAAAAATACAATAGACTCGACTGTTGATACAGTCATTATTCATACACCAATAAAATGCCCTGAAAAAAGTATTTTTTTCAGGGCATTTCTAATAACACTAGTAGCAATCTACAAAACATTCCAAGGAGTTTCAGCCATAGGAAGGAAATTCTCTTCCTGAGCTTTAATATCCAGATGGACAAGGCCCAGCGGAGCAACACGCGGGTCCGGCTGTTCTGCCAGCTCGCGGGTATCAATGGTGACAAAATAATGATTACATGACTTGCAGACATCTACACGCTCATTATTACGTTCTTCGGCTTGTAGGTAACGCAGTTTTTCATGGTCCTCGTTCTCGCACCATGGGCAGGTATTACGCTTAAAGCGCCATTCGTGGCCACAGCATGAGCAATGCAGCCAGCGCTGACCGCCATGAGATTTCAAATAGGCATTGTCATCGCCTGATTTACGCAGCAAAGCCAAGTCTGGAAAAGTTCCGCATACAGGACAGTAACCTTTATGCCACTGCATATTCTTAACAGCCTCGGCCGCTTCCGGTTCCATCCGCGTCATGAAAGATTTTAGCGAAAGTGTACCCAAAAAAGCCAGCACCTGATCGTCAACTTTCCACTCTTCGATTAAAGCATGCAGCAGGTTTTCGTCCTCTTCCCAAATTGCCCTGGGCAGATCATTAAAATTTTCAACGTCTCCTACAGCGTTAACGATCTCATCCACCTGCACGGCAACAGTAGGAATTCCCTCGGAAACAGCTTCCGCCACCAGCATGAAAACCTCACGGTACTTTTCGCCAAGGTCCGGTAATTCCATATCAGCAAGCAGATGGACACCCTGCTCAAAACGCGGGGCATAAGATTCAGGAATCCTGTAGCCGTCCCAATCAGCCAGAATCCCTTCCGCTTTTTCCAGAGCAATAAGCAGCGGCCCGAAGGCATCGAAAATATTTTCCAAAGCAGGCATTCTCTTACGCAAAGTAAGAAGACCAGCCTGAACATCATGTTTCTTTTTATTACTCATCAATATTGCTCCTGAAGAAATATTCTGATGCGCTATGCGCTTTTTTATATGAAAAATTTTGCCTCCGGCGGCTTAAACCCTTTGAAAAGGGTTTAAGAATCCCAAACTTTTTTAATAAGCTTCGCGTCCGTTAGCCCGAATCTACAAAATTTATCATACAGACTTCCCGTACAACCTCACACGGGAAAGAAAATATTTTATTTACCCCCACAGTATTGTCCCCAACGGCGAAGCCCTAATAAAAGGTTCTGAAGGGGTGGGGTCTAGGGAGGGGAAACTCTTGCAAGAGTTTCCCCTCCCCAGCCGCCGGAGGCATTTCTTATCCAAATATCCGCTTAGCGGGTTTGGCGAGATTAGCTAGGAACTCTTTGCGCGTTACGCCGTTGCCGACGCCGGAGGCGTCTGCGGTAACGTACTCGTAGTAGAGTTCTGGTTTATCCTGCACAAGATAGATGACGTTAACTTCGTCAGCGTCGATAACCTGTGCATTGGGGTAGTCCTTCTTTACTCTTTCAAGAGCTTCTTCTGCAAGGGCTACCATTTCTTCACGTTCACCGAAGTTCATGGTTCCGGTAGGACAAGTCTTGACACACATGGGAATCAATCCTGCCTGCTGGCGGTCAATACACATGTCGCACTTGGTCAGCATTCCAGTACCGGTATTACGGCGCGGAATATTGTAGGGACATGCTTCGGTAATTTCCTGACACTCGTCAGCGGCGAGACGTTTGCTCTGATCGGTGAAGATCACAGCTCCGGTCTCTTCATCTTTGATAACCGCGCCGGTGACGTAGGAATCAGCGATATCCTTACAGGGGGGCACATCGCAATGGCGGCACTGGTCGGGGAAAAAATACCACTCGACCTTACCGTTGATGCGGTGCTCGCTGAAACGGACAAGTTTATAGTTGAACGGGTTCAGGTCAGGGGGATTCTGATGCGAACCGCGCTGTTTGGTTTTTACTGCGGGCAGGCCGTGCCATTCCTTACAGGCAACCTGGCAACCGCGGCAGGCAGTACATCTGGAGGTATCAACAAAGAACGCTTTAGACATGTTTTACTCCTTGGTTGCAGGTTACTCTTCAATCTCGGTGAGCTTCTTCGCTTTGCGAACGTTCACCAGAGAGGCCTTGTACTCTGGGATAGTGGTGTTAGGATCACCGACCGACGGGGTAAGACGGTTGGTGGCATCCCCACATCCGGGTGTGGTCCAGCCGAAGCAGAAAGGCATACCGACCTCATGGACAGTGCGGCCTTTGATCTGGAACGGAGTCATACGCACGGTAACCATGGCAATGGCTTCAACCCTGCCGCGGATACTCTCGACAATGACCGGATCGCCGTTTTCAATACCCTTCTCTTTAGCCAGCTCAGGGCTCATTTCCACATAAAGCTGAGGTTCAGCTTCGAGCAGTGGCGGGGTGTTACGGGTATCGCCGCCACCGCACCAGTGTTCGGTGAGGCTGTAGGTGGTCAGGACGATGGGATACCGTTCATCCGCAGGCTCGGCCAGTTTATCCAAGTCACTGTCAGTATACTTGTAAACCGGGCTGCTCAGCTGGCTGGAGAACGGATGACTGGTAATGGGAGTTTCCACCGGCTCGTAATGGTCGGGGAAAGGTCCATCCTGCAATCCAGGGCCATAGAGCTGTCCGTGGCCTTCCTTGCGCATGATGAAGGGATAACGTCCTTTTCCGGTAGCCATCGGCGGCCAGCCGCCATCAGGCACGTCACCGATCCACTTGGAACCGTTCCACTCAATAACAGCCTTTTCAGGAGCGTAAGGCTTACCATTAAGGTCAACGGAGGCACGGTTGTAAAGGATACGGCGGTTAACGGGCCAGCACCATGCGTAGTTGGGGTACAGGTTGATCTTCGCCTGCATGGGGGTCTGTTCCAGACTGCGGCGTTTAGCCTTGTTACCGGCTTCTTCAGTATAACTGCCTGCGTAGAGCCAGTTCAGGGAAGAAGTGGAGCCGTCATCAGCAAGGGCGACGAAGGAAGGAACCTGCTGACCCTTTTTGTATTTCTTGCCCTTGAATTCAACGTCCTTGGTGAAGCGGCCGTTGATACGCTGAGCCACATCCTCAGGATCGTAATAAGCAGGCCAGTCAAGGCTGAGCAGAGCTTCGGGGTAAACACCGTCTTCTTTATTGTAGAGGCGGCGCACGTGGTTGATTATATCCACATACATTTCACCCATGCTCTTGGACTCACCCATGGGACGGGTCGCTTCATAATGCCAGAGCAACCAGCGGCCGGAGGAACTGATGGAACCTGCTTTTTCCGCGCGCTGAGCGGAAGGCAGCATGAATACTTCAGTTTTCATGCTGGTGGGATCTACGCCGGGACGGTGCCAGTTCTCGGAGGTTTCGGTATGATGAATCTCACCTACGACCAGCCAGTCCAGATTGTCCAGAGCCTTACGGACCTTGTTGGAGTTAGGAACACTCATGGCAGGGTTGGTACCGAAAGCGAAACCACCCTTGATCTCACCACGGTACATGCGGTCGAAGATGAAGAGGTAGGAGTAATCTTCGCCGTCATCAGCCTTGGGCAGCATCTGGTAGCCGAAGCCATTATCTGCTGAGGCATTGTCACCGCGCCAGCCTTTAAGCAGTGAAGCCATATATTTGGGCTTATGCTGCCACCAGTTGGCACTCTGCGGATCATTAGAGACCGGAGTGGTTGCCTTGGTGTATTCTTCAAAGGAACCCATGCTTGCTTTAGGAACAGGCAGGTAACCGGGCAGGATGTGCCAGAGGATACAGTGGTCAGTGGACCCCTGTACGTTAGGTTCACCGCGCAGAGCGTTGATACCGCCGCCGGCCACACCGATGTTACCCAGCAGAAGTTGAAGGATGGCACTGGAACGGATATTCTGTACGCCGACTGTGTGCTGGGTCCAGCCCAGTGCGTACATAATGGTTCCGGCCTTATCTCGCTTACCTGTTCCGGCGTATTCCTTGTAGACCTTGAGCAGGTTGTCCTTGGATACACCTGTGGTCTTGGAAACGTTGGACAGGGAATAGCGGGAGTAGTGCTTCTTCAGCTGCTGAAATACACAGCGGGAATTCTTAAGCGATTCATCACGTTTGGGCACGCCGTTCTCATCCAGCTCAAAAGCCCATTTGGATTTATCATACTTGCGGGACTTCTTGTCATAACCGGTGAACAGCCCCCGAGAGAACTTGAAGTCTTTACCGACGATGAATGCCGCGTTTGTGTAGTTGGTTACGTATTCCTTGAAATATAAGTCGTTTTCAATAACGTAATTGATCATACCGCCCATGAAAGCGATATCTGTACCTGATCTAAGCGGAACGTGGAAATCACTTCTCGCTGAGGTACGGGAGAATTTGGGGTCCACATGCATGACCTTGGCGCCTTTGTCCTTGGCCCTGAGTACCCATTTGAAGGAGATAGGATGGTGCTCTGCGGCGTTGCTACCGATAATCAGTATGGAATCCGCATTTTCAATATCGCACCAGTGGTTTGTCATCGCACCGCGCCCGAACGACTCTGCCAGAGCCGCAACTGTTGCGCTGTGTCAGATACGTGCCTGGTGATCAAAATGCACCAGGCCGAGGCCGCGCACACCCTGATGGACGACTGCACACTCCTCGTTATCCATCTGTGATGTGCCGAGATGGAAAATTGATTCTACACGGTTGACTTCCTGTCCCTTATCATTGAACCGTTTGAAGTCTGCATCACGTGTTTCCTTTACGCGACGGGCAATGCGGTCAAGCACAAAGTCCCAGCTCTTTTCTTCCCATTTGGTGCTGTAAGGAGCACGATAAAGGGGCTTATCAATGCGATGGTGGCTGTTATGCATGGAAAGCATAGCCGCACCCTTAGCACAGAGAGCACCTTCACTTACGGGGTAATCCGGATCACCTTCAGTACTGACGATCTTGCCGTCCTTAACGTGGGCGATAAAATGGCAGCTGAGCGAACAGAAGGGACAAATGGAAATGACTTCCTTCGCTCCTTTGATCTTTAACCCTGCGGCATAAGCCTGCGTGGGAGATAGATCGAGTCCCAGCTGGCTCATACCGATACTTGCGACACCGACGCCCGCAAGTTTCATGAACCCTCGCCGTGAAATATTCATGGAACCTCCTCAGTTTAAATCAGGAGAACTAACAGTCTGTAATAACTTATTATTTTACAAACACCTCTCCTGAATATTACTTTAATAATCCCATAGAACATCAGACACATCATAAAGTCAATATTTTCAATATGTTAGAAATAACACATATAAATTTGGCCAGTCATCATGCAACTCCGTAATCTGTACAATCCAATCAACTTTCAGAATCTGAATTCACTAAGGCGGCAGTTAATTATAAACTGCATACAACTTATTGAAAATAAAAATAACTACTCTAAATAGACTGAAATGATTTGTTAAACTTAAAACAGGTATATTATAAGCTCAAAAACATATAGTTATTAAGAACGGTTTAGTGTATATTCATGTATATTTATATTTTTAGCTAGAATTTCAATGAGATCCACTTAAGGGGAGGAAAAGGGGATGCTTAAAAAGACAACACAGCTTATGGCAGTGCTTTTGTTGATGCTTTGCTCAACATCAGCTTTTGCGTCATATCTCGGCACCACCTACAATAATATCTTCATGAAAGGCTCCAATATTTCAGGAGATATCTCAAACTACCTGCAAACAACGTCCGGAACAGGCGTTTGGGATATTACCGCTGTCGTCAGCCAGGCCTCAATGAACAACAGATTCAACATGAATGACGGCTCCGACAACAAAATGCTTTTCTACAACAAAGACAAAAGCAACTGGGACAATGCGGTTACTGTCGACCTTGAAAAGACTTTTTTTACTGACGGTTTCAAGACATACAACCTCGGTCTCAACGACCAAAGCACTAACGTCTATACCGCGAAAGTAATTAAAGAGTTCTCCTACAACAACATCGTCTTCGGTGTTAACGACCTTGTTATCATGCTCAACGACGCAGGGGGCGATAAGGACTATGACGACTACGTCCTCCACGGCAGAGCTTCAACAGCAGCAACCCCAATTCCCGCTGCTGTCTGGTTGCTCGGTTCCGGGCTGATCGGGCTGATCGGGCTGCGCAAAAAGCTCTCGTAAATTAATCTCAGTTATATGCTAAAGGCGCTCTTTTTAAGGGCGCCTTTTTTTATTTCGCAAAACCAGCTGATTTCAAAACTTCCAATATCCCCAGCAGACTTAAGTATTCTCAAATTGTCATAGACATGAATATTCCCAGATGGCAGACTGATAGTAACTATATTCATCTGCCTACCTTATTAATACAAAAGGGAGACGACTCATGACACAGACAGTAATAGAGTACCTGCTTGCAAGACTTAAAGAAATTGGAATCAAAGATATTTTCGGTGTTCCGGGAGATTATGCCTTCCCGGTAAACGACGCTTTCTGCAATGATCCGGACTTCAAATGGATTGGCTGCTGCAATGAGTTGAACGCAGCTTATGCAGCTGATGGATATGCCCGCATTAAAGGCAAAAGCGCAGTCTGCACCACTTACGGTGTTGGCGAGCTAAGCGCTATCAACGGTATCGCCGGAAGCTATGCCGAGAACCTCCCCGTTTTTCACATTGTAGGAATTCCCAAATGCTCGGTACAGCGCAACGGTAATCTCATCCACCATTCGCTGGGCAATGGCGAATTCGACTTATTTCACAAAATGACCCAACCAGTGGTCTGCGCCAGTACCATTCTCTCCGCAGAGAACGCCGTATCCGAGGTGGAGCGCTGCATCAATGCTGCCCTGACCAAAAAGCAACCGGTTTACATCGCCGTTCCAGCGGACGAGGCACTCAAAGAACTTGGCTGCACCAAACCGCATCCCCTGCCCACCCCCGCCAGCGATAAGGCCACACTCGATACAGTTATCGGGCTGATCATCGAAAGACTGGAGAAAGCCGAAACAGCCATCGCGATGGTCGGAGCTCTTATCGGGCGCTACGAACTTCATAAACCCATGCTGAAATTCATTGACCTGTCCGGTATTCCATTCACTTCCCTGTTCATGGCCAAAGGTACACTTTCCGAAACGCACCCCAATTTCATCGGGGTATACAATGGACGCATACTTGATGAAAAAGTGCGCGAAACTGTTGAGTCATCTGATCTTGTCATTAGTTTCGGAACCATCCGCTCAGACATCAATACCGGGGCGTTCACTGTAAAGCTCGACCCCAACCACGAAATTAAGATCCATCCCGACCGGGTCTGTATAGGACATGCGGTCTACCACAATATAATGATGGAAGAAGTTCTACATGAACTCTGCAACCGTGTCGGCAAACGGTTCCTGCCCATGCCCATGGCACCACAGGGCCTCGGCGAAGTCGTAGGTGCTCCGGAAGGGGAAATCACCGCCGCCTCACTATATCCACGCATTGAACGCTTTTTCGCAGCCGGAGATATAATTATGGGTGAAACCGGAACTCCCTCCATGGGGCTGGTTAATGCCCGTCTGCCGGAAGACGCTGTTTTCTTCAACCAAACACTTTGGGGTTCCATCGGCTGGGCAACTCCTGCCGCCTTCGGGGCCGCACTTGCCGCACCAAAACGGCGCACACTGCTGATTACAGGAGAAGGCGCCCACCAGATGACCGTTCAGGAAATCTGCCAGTTCGCGCGCTTCGGGCTAAAGCCGATCATAATCTGCGTCAACAACGATGGTTATCTGATCGAGCGGTTGCTCTGTAAAGATCCCTACATCTATTACAATGATCTGGCGCAATGGAATTACAGCAAGCTGCCGGAAGCTCTTGGAATGGCTGGCTGGTTCAGCGCAAAGGTCACCACCAACCGCGAGCTTGATGCGGCTTTGGAAAAATCAGCCGAATCAGACTGCGGTTGTTACATTGAAGTAGTCACCGGAATGATGGAAAGCCCTGAAATGGGCAAAGTCCTGAATGAAATAGTGGTGAAAGGACCGGGCTGGAAAGCTTGAGCGGAGAGATAATGCACTGCTATCGTCCCCTGGTTTTATTAATCAGGAGGCATTCGATTTCGCAACCAAGATGTAACTCATGGGAATTTCAATACCAGCGGTCTGGTTACGATTATGACTTTCTGAAATATCGTGGCTATATTCTATGAAGCGGGAAACATTGAACCCCTGCTCAATAACAGCCATGATAATGTCAGAAATTTTCCAGACAAACCAGTATTGTGTAGTTGTTTGTTGGTCAGTTTTTCCTATATAATCCAAGCCGGTAGTTTCTGCGTATGGTTCTTTTTTAAAATAAGGTTCAATGATCTGAAGAGGATTCACATCATGGTTATCATCTGTGGGAAGCATTTCTATAACTGGGTGCAATTCATAAATAAAAATTGTACCTGAAGGCTTTAATAAAGCCTTCACCTTCTCAAAGAAGCCTTTAATATCAGGAATCCAGCCCAGAGCACCAACAGTGATATAAGCTATGTCAAACTTAGAATTATATTCATCCGGAATAGCAAAGACATCGGTACGCACGAATTGGCATTCATTTCTTGAGGCAAGAGCTCTGCTCTTCGCTTCTTCTATAGCGACATCACAGATATCAAAACCTACGCATTCACCTGCGCCTAAATTCTTTAAGGACATTAATTCAATGCCATTATTACAACATAAGTGTGCTATATCTTTATTTTTAAATCCGAGTAAATTCCATTCTTCTATCTCAGGGCTGGAAATTACTGAATAGTTGTTATCTTTGAAAGCAGCATCGAGTCTTGCTTTATTTGCTTTTTGATGAGCAGGCATTATTTGATTCCACGCCGCCCTATTTGACTGGGTATAATCTTTAATACTACGCACCTTACGCCTCAGAACATCTTTAAAAATTTTCATTATACAAAAACATAGAACATAATTATACGCATATCGCCAAAGAATCGGTACGTTATTTAAATTTTCTTAACAATATAAAAAGGAATCACATATCAAATAATTTTTGCAAACTCTAATTAAGTAAAAATGTTAACATCTTGAACCAGAAGATAAACAGAAAACAGCCCTTGCGCGGTCAATCGCGCAAGGGCTGATGTTTGTTTATCCGTATCAGCTCTAACTATCCCCGAAACTCTTGGACTTCCATGGGAATATCTCTTCAGCTCGGACGCGAGCGTCATTCTCTACTTTATTGAACCATTCGAAATACTTATCACGGACAATACGTCCGGCTTCCGTTAGACGGTAACCGCTGCGTCTGCTACCCGCCCGTTCCATAAGCTGGAAACCTAAAACCTGCTCGGTCTGTTTGATCTTGCCCCACGCAGCGCGGTAGGACATGCCCAGTTCCTCGGATGCCTTTTTAAGCGAACCGCAGGCTTCGATACGGTCCAGCAGAAGGAGCCTGCCGTAACCGAAGAAGACCCCCTCACCTCCTTCCAGCCATAAATGCAGCCGGATTGTTGGATTATGGGAATCCATTTTCTCCAGTGCCGCTGTTGAACCCATTTCAGGGGGATCGAGATTTTTATTCATACTCGCCTCCTATTTTCCAAAAGGACATTTGGGGAAAGTGCAGACCTTACATTCCATACAGTAACCGCCGTCAGCAAGTGCGGCTAAATCCCTGCGGGTAATTTCCTGTCCGGCTATCACCTTGGGCAAAACAAGGTCCAGACTTGTGGTTTTAAAAAAGAGTGCACATGCCGGGACACCGATCACCCTGGCATCGCCGGCCTTAGCCAGCAACAACATGGTGCCGGGGAGTACCGGAGCACCATAAAGGAGGTCGGATACTCCGGCATCCATCAGGCCGTGGCGGGTCACGTCATCAGGATCAACAGACATCCCGGCGGTTGTGATAAGCAGGTCACAACCTTCTTTCATGAGAGAGAGAGCCGCGTCACGTATTTCCTCGCGGTTGTCCGGCTTAATGACAGAGCGGACAACTTCGCAACCCAGCGCCTGCACCTTTGCTGTGATGACAGACTCAAATTTATCGTCGATAAGACCGTTAAAAACTTCATCCCCGGTAATAAGGATGCCGACCTTTTTCCGTTTCAGTGGCATTATTTTAAACAACGGCTCACCGTTCAATGCGGAAACAGCGCGGGAAAAATTTTCACGGGAAAGATAGAGAGGGATTGCGCGTGTTCCGGCAATCCGCGCCCCAGCTTTGACAAGGCTTCCGTTTTTACGGGCCGCAACCATTACATCAGGAACAAAATTGAACTGTTCCATCATCTCCAGATCACTGACCAGCAAACCGTCATGCTCTGCCAGCAGGGTTGCCTTGCCTTCATTAGGATCGCCATCAAGACGAACTCCTTCCCCGGCCATGATCCTGCCGAAAGTCAGAGCCGCTTCATTTTCGTGCACCCATTCACCTTCGGGGATATCGCCTTCATCCACATAAATGTGGTTCTTGCCGATCATCTGCAACCTACAGATATCGTGTGCGGTGAAATCATGATTCTTCCGGAACTCGGGCCCCTTGCTTTCACCGGGAACTATGCGGGTCATATCATGTAACGCAGTCTTACCCTCAGCTTCATCCACGGGGACAACCTTCAGCCCGGAAGGAACAGGGGCCATAGCCGCCTTCAGTCCGCTATTCCTGCTGACATAGGGGCTTTCACCCTGACAGCTCCTACAGATTGCACCAAACGAACCGGGATAGGCATCACCGCAGATTGGACAGGTAGTAATACCGCCCTTGCTGCGCTTGGTCATAACTTCCGGCTTAACTTTTATAAATTCAACGGAACAAAATGAGGCACCGGCTTCCCTTATTTCAGCATGCAACCGCACAGAATCCTGCTCATGCTTGGGACGTTTTTTAAAGAACCACGATTCGGTCTCCGGCCATGCTTTCAACTTTTCAGGGTCAACCCTGATGCGCACTCCTTCGCCTGTATACTTATCGTAAAGAGAAAGAGCATACACGCCGAGATTCTTTACCCGCAGCCAACCGTTACCGGTACTGCACACAGTCAGCATCTGCACTGCATCCGGCAGACACCATGAAGTCTCTGAAATAGCATCAAAAATGGTTCCATCCGGGAGATATTTTCGGGCCTCTTCCATCATATAGGCACCGAGTACAAGTCCCGGCGCAGGGCTACCATGAAAGTTGCGGGCAGCATCAATGAATTCTTCATATGTATAAGGACCGATGGAATCATCACGGACATGGCTTTCATTTTCCTGACTGATAGCGGCTTCCAGATTCATGTTATCTCCTGATTAAACATTAATTATGCCGTATAGGGCACAATTAAACAAAGTATAAGTAAACAGCAAAAGAAGCTGGATTGTGTACGGTTTGGAACAAAAATATTTTAATATTAAATATCAGTATATTAAGCTATAAATATTCATATCAATAAAGTATGAAATTAAAGGCATCCATTAAACAAATCAATAAAAATCAACCAAAAGCATCAGTCTAACATATTAACTAAACGGAATTTTCCGAGAGACTCAATTGAGTTTAGCTATATATGTTAAAATAAACCATTAACGAACCTAATTGCTGTAATTTGCATTCTCTCGCACTCGGCACTATAAGGTCTGCAAACATTAACTCTAAATGGGAAATGATATGCAGATCTGGGTCGATGCCGATGCCTGCCCCAAGGCAGTGAAAGAAATTCTGTTTAAAACAGCAGTACGCCGAAAAGTAAAACTCACTCTTGTAGCCAACCAGTATATGAATATTCCCAGTTCTCCTTTCATAAATATGATCAAGGTCGGGGCTGGTTTTGATGTCGCGGATAATGAAATAGTTAAGCTCTGTCAAAGCGGAGACCTTGTAATCACCGCGGATATCCCCTTAGCGGATAAAGTCGTCGACAAAGGAGCAACGGGACTCAACCCACGCGGGGAACTATATACCGAGGACAATATCAAAGGAATTCTCAGTATGCGCAACCTGATGGAAGAATTGCGCAGTGCAGGAACTGTCTCCGGTGGACCGGCGGCGTTCAGCCCAAAAGACAAACAGAACTTTACCAATCAGCTGGACAAATTTCTGACCCGTTCATTGAACGTCATTTAACTGTACTCATAATTTTTCCGGTATTTCTATACACAGCTTCCTGAATTCTGCTAATATGGTTTTAAAACCATAGCTTGATGCATGCGCGCAAACACAGGAGGCACCGATGACAGATCTCCACTTTTCCGACAAACAAACAGTTGAAATATACCAACTGGAAAAACTGAACCAGATTCTGAAAGTTGCCGTCCAAGCAAGTTTTTACAATAAATTATACCGTGACATAGAACTGCCGCTTAAAAGCCTGGATGATTTAAGACGACTTCCCGTTATTGATAAACAGGCTCTATGCAGGGAAGGAGAAGTCTGCAAAAAGTCCATGTATACGAGGAAGACCGGCGGATTCTATGAGTTCTCTACCGGCGGCACTTCCGGCAGGATGAGCTTTGTTCGATATGGTCTGGATGAGTTTCAGGAAATATGCAACGGCTCGGCTTATGGCCTGATGGCTTGCGGCATTACCCCGGATGACGTGGTCGCCAACTGTGTCCGGGCGGGGGCTTTTTGGACCGGATTTTTATCCAGTTACCGTGCCCTTGAGATAATCGGCTGCAGCATTTTGCCTGTTACCGATAATCAGCCGGTGGAAAAAACACTGGAATATCTGAAAATGATGAGTCCTAACACTCTCTTCGGAATTTCCCCAACCCTTGTCCATATTGCGCAAGAGGCCTCCCGGAACAATCTCAAACTGGAAATTGAAAAAGTAGCATTCGCATCCACGCCACTGACTGCCGAACAGGAAAGCTATCTTTCATCCGTCTGGCCTGAAGCCACCTTCCACTCTGCCGGATACGGAGCGGCTGAAGCCGGCCCTATAGGTTTCCAATGCAAATATTGCACTGGAACTGAACATCATATCCTGCAGCCGCATTGCATTGTGGAGAAGAGTGATGAAGGAGCCATTATCGTCACATCACTGATCCGCGGCCTGCAACCCGCAATCCGCATGAAAATCGGTGACAACATCGAATGGATGGAAGGACAATGTGAATGTGGACGTACCAGTCCGCGCTTCCGGCTTCTGCAACGTTCAGATGAACTCATAGAGCTTCAGCATGACTCCATTGCTCTTGAACAGATTGGCTCCTGCCTAGGCAAATTCAAGGAACTGGCTCCGGTTTTTCAGGTCCGGATCGATCTAAATGGTGAGGAAACGGAGATCATAGTTCGTGTGGAAGCAGCTGACTGCGACGCAGTTGATGACTATCAGCTCAGCGCCAAGATCTGTGAATGTTTGAGAAATGAAATTCCGGCTGTTGGTGCCAACCGTCAAAAAAACAGAATCCACGCCTTCAAAATTCTGATAATCCCGTCAGGCGGCATTCCAAGGGTTCAAACCACCGGAAAGATCAGACGGGTCATTGATAAGCGCTTTATTTAGATATTTATTCAGCACCTTCCATACTTAAAGGACGGAAAGGGCTTATTTATAGAAAATATGCTGAGTTAGACTCCGGCTTCCATCCCCTGCTCCATCATCATTTTAAAAAGAATCTCGATGAACTTGCCGGAGACAACATCAGTAAGAGGGAAATACGGTAGCCCGCTTTTCTGCATGTTTCCGGTACAGGCAAACCATATCTGGGTGGAAATACTCTCCAGCCCGGGACCGAGAATCTCACGCCAGAGCTGACCGTTTTCGGCCGCATCCATTCCGAAGGCCCGGCATTGCAACGGCCGGAACTCAAAGAGCCTGCACCTGCCCTCTGCAAGCAGCGGGCATTCAGAATCAACCCCCGAAAGACAGAACCCGGCTTCATTATCAGCTGCCAGCTCACGCATGGCCCGTTTTTCTATCCGCGCAGTGACCATTGCCTTTTCGATTACCTCCAGCCGAACTTCGTGGTCCAGTTCAAGATTCACACAATGGCTCAAATGGAGGGCCTCAGCCAGAGTCATACTCAAAGGAGTACGGCAGCAGCGGTCATGGTCCAACCCGCACAGCCCCCGCCCAACCAATTTTGCGGCCCGCTGCTCCAGTTTCCCGACCAATTCGAGATAGTCATTAAAAAATGGAGAAAGATCTACCTTGCGAGTGAATTCCACAGTGGGGGTACGCGCGGTGAGCCTACCACTTTTGCGTCCGTATTTACGGATAGTCCACCACTGTGAAAAATTGGCGGGCTTGGAGCGCAGCCCCTTCATCTTACGTCCGGCCAACTTATGACCCAGCCCACGGCGCAGCAGATAGGCGTTGAGAACTGTTCCGGTCCTGCCGATACCATGACGACAGTGAATCAGGACCTTCTTGCCAAGATAAATTGACTCATCCAGCCACTCCAAAGCATTCTCAAGCTCCACAAGTTCGGGAGCCTCTTCATCATCAATGGGCAGGTAATATACTTCAAAGCCTGCTTTCTGTTCAATTTCATGCAGATCACAGAATTCACCACAAAGATTGATTATCCCGTCAATGCCCTGCTCTTTAAGCGATTCCAGTTGTGCATAGCTCATTGGTGCGCAACCGACAGCCAGCTGATCGGTGACCCATGTTACATTATAAGCCTGCCCCTTGCACTGTTCAGACATAAACCCCCTCCACGGCACTGATGAAAGCTTCCAATTCTCTGGCTACGTCATCACTGCTATTCAGGCGCATATCCATCATCCTGGTAACCGCCATCAGGTATCCCAGAACAGCAAGCTGTTTTGCTGTGGAATCATGATCCATCCGGGAGCTGAAAGCATCCAGCATGTCACCACGAGTTTCAGTTTCAAATCCATAATGAATAAGTACGCGGCTTATAAATTCCAATCTCAAAATCCGGTTATCAAATCCAGCTCCCCCACCCTTAAACCTGAATTTAACATAGTTCTGGGTAGAGACATCACCGCAAAGGGAATCAATTTCTGAGAAATGATAGCCAAAACGAATCAAAAGATGGAGGTAATCTTCAGAAATAATACCATAACTTGCCAGTATTTTTGAATCTTTACTTAAAAAACCTGCTGACATGCGGTCAAATTCTTCCCAATCCACATGGACCATGTCTTCAGGCCAGGTGATCCGTTCGTCAGTCAGTCCCTTCCAAAAGGCGTGCATGGGAACTGAACTGATATCAGCTGGGCTTATCTCTTTCTTCCGTCCAGCAGCTGACTCAAAGCCCCGGTCAAGATCAATCAGGTATACAACCAACGGCAACTCGGTCTGCAGGCGTTTTGAGCACCGCATTCCCAGTCCGCGCTTATCAACCAGTGAGAACATCTCCTGCACTGACATTTCATGGCAATATCGCACAAGATCATGAAAGGATCGACATCCGGCAGGATTAAAATTATCCCCTTGCGGATCGACCAGATTCAAATGCACCAGCGGCTCAACCATTTTACTGTAAAGTTCGAGGATCCGTGGTGATATGTGTACATCCAGACTTGATCTGGTCAGAACATCCTTAACACATCCTGCGTATATCGCCCCTGCCATGCCGTCGACAGTGACAAGCTGTCCTTGTTCCAAATGAGCGGACACCTCCCCAACCAGAACCGGAATCCCCATCTCTCTGGCTACTGAACTGAAATGGCTGGCCCGGCTTCCGGCAGAGGCTATCACCCCGTTCATTTTTGCGGCAAAACTCAGCAGTGAAGGCTTCAAGGTCGGAGTAACAACTATCGCCCCTTCCGGAATACGGGAGATTTCTGCACCTGTGGATGCAAAATAGATTTCACCGCACCCGGCTCCACCGGCCGCCCTTTCAAGCCCTTCAACTATCGGCATTGCAGCAATAAGCCCGTGAACGGTTTCTTTTTCCTTTCCCTGCTGCAAGGGCCGGGTCTGCAAAATATGGAACTGACCTTCCGAATCCACAGCCCACTCCATATCCTGTGGGCATCCGAACTGTTCTTCCAGATTCAAAGCACACTTCGCCAGACGGATAAGCATCTTTTCGTCCGGTAAAGCAGAACGGTCAAAAGCGCACTCGCTGACCAGACGGGGATTCTTACCGCGTGACAAAGACCCCTTAACCGGAACCACACTACCGTCCACCAAAGAAGCTCCAAGTCCGGAGACACCGTAAATACCGACACTGTCCCGGCTCATACAGTCCGGGTCCATAGAGTAAATCACACCGGAGCTGCGGGCATCAATCATGGGCACGATGAGCGCGGCCATGGTAGTATCATTGTCGGTAAGACCATTTGAAATGCGGTAGGAAATAGCCCGGGGACAATACTTCCCGGCCAAAACCCGCTTATAGGCTTCCAGCACATCAGACCGGTTTACATTCAGCTCACTGGCATATTGCCCTGCAAAAGAAATTTCACTGTCCTCAGCCAGAGCGCTGGAACGCACAGCCAGCAATTCCGCCCCGTCGAGATAAGTACTCAAACCAATCTCTATATCTGCAACAACTCCCGGCGGCACCTCACCGCTTAGAAAAAGCTCCTGCAACTCAAGGCTCATTGCCGAAAGAACACTGATGTTGCCTACCTCCATACGACACAAGCGGCTTTCTATCTTGCTGCGTAAATTATTATGTTCCACAAAAGCATGGAAGGCATTTGCAGTGACAACAAACCCCGGCAACGCCTCGGTATATCCAAGAGCATGGACCCTACCGAGATTTGCAGCCTTGCCCCCGGAAAGATGAGGAAAATCACCGGCTGCGGCAAGAGGTATTGTAAACGGCGGCTCGCTCGTCACCTCCGCCGATTCTACGGACCGGGCAGCCTGTTCATTAATGCGCAAATACTCATCATACAGATTTTTAAACTTGCCGGGATGCATTTTTTCCAATTCACCGACCATCCCGGCAACAGCCAGGGACAGCTGCCTATACATGCAGACAGCATGACTGCGATCCAGCAAACGCCTTCCGTAAAATAATTCTTCAAGATCAGCTACAAGCTCAAGTGCCTGAGAGTCATACTCAAGCAACACTTTGAAAGCTTCATACTTCCTTTGCAGTAACCTTCGCGGCGAAAGCCAGGATTGAATCCAAAATTTAGCAATTTCCAGCGTCTGCATTTATTCTCCAAAAGAAAATTATGATTAATAAAACCAATTGTAATAAGAAAATAGCCCATTACAACTGAAAGTGACAAGACGAGATTTCTATTTTTACCGTATCAGAAAACACTGCTTATTTTATCACGATCAATTGATTATATTCCTACTAAGATATATTGTCGGATTATGTATTTTTCGCGATGATGGCTAAGATTAAGCGCAGTCTGCCCACATAACGTAAGGAGAAATAAAGGATAATGAATTACCTAAAAAAATGGTGGCTGGCACTTAGTTTCACCGCAATAACACTCATCCTTACGTCTTTCATAATCATCCCCCACTTCACTACGTCCAGAGACGCATTAACCGGTCTGGCCCATGAAATAATGCTCAACATATCGGCTTATACACTAGATAAATCCGAAAGCTACCTGCTACCCGCCGAAAAAGCAGCAGAGCTTACCCGCTTTCTGGCAGACAGTAATATAGTCAATAGCACCCCCCCTGAAACTATGCTTCGTTATTTCGTAGAACAGTTAAGCCTTTATCAACAATTTACGGGAATATATTACGGCAATATCAAGGGTGAGTTTTTCATGGTTACCCGATCAGATGAAAAGATAAAAGGCGGACTACTTACCAAAACCATCAAAATTAAAGAAGGTATAAAAACCACTAGAATAATCTGGAGCACCCCGGACCTGAAGGTACTGGAAAATAAACTCGTTCCTCAGGACAACTATGATCCGCGTAACAGGCCATGGTACATTGATGCACTAAAGAACAATGATGTCATCTGGACAGCTCCTTATATTTTTTTCACTAACCAAAAGCCGGGGATTACCACCGCCAGCCCTGTCTTCACCTCCAAGGGAGAGCTACAGGGAGTTGTTGGAGTAGATATTACGATCGATAAGCTTTCAACATTCTTAAGCAAGCTTAATATCGGTAAAAACGGAAAAGCCTTCATAGTAGACACCTGCGGAAATGTCGTGGCCTTCCCGGATTTGAAAGCCCTGAAGCATATTACCCTGGATAACAAGACCAGGCTGAGCAAAATAAGTGAACTTCCGGACCATCTCTGTAGAAACGCATATGATTCATTAGGAATTCCTCCGGACCATCTTCCTGAAAAACCGGTATTTACAACCTTCGAATACAATGGAGAATGCTACAATGCCATGTTCACACCTTTTAAGAACATGCACTGGCCATGGCTCATAGGTCTGTATATGCCGGAAGGCGACTACCTGCAGGCAATTATAAATAGCTACAGACTCAGTTTGGCAACAGGGGCATTTGCCGTACTTTTGTCCGGTTTAATCGGCTGGATAGTAGCCCGCAAAATCAACAGCGCAAAAGAGGAGGCCGTTGCAGCAAGTCACGCCAAAAGCCAGTTTCTCGCAGTGATGAGCCACGAGATCAGAACTCCTATGAATGTTATACTCGGGACCACAGGACTGCTTAAAGACTCAGCCCCACGCGATGACCAGAAGAAATATATCAAACTGCTTGAAAATGCAGGGGAAGGCCTTTTGGCTCTGATCAACGATATCCTAGACATGTCCAAAGTGGAAGCAGGTCTTCTGGATCTTGACAGCATTGAATTCAACCCGGCTAAAATCATGCATCAGGCATGCAGTGTTTTTGAACTTTCCGCCGCTCAAAAAAACATCAGACTATCATGTATTATTGACGGTAAATTGCCAGATCTGGTTATCGGTGACCCGGTACGGGTCAAACAGATACTGCTGAACCTCATCGGTAATGCAATCAAATTCACTGAATCGGGCGGGGTATACGTCAAGGCAGGCTGCTCCCGCATTTCCGAACGCAAAGTGGAGCTGGAATTTACTATCAAGGACACCGGTCCGGGCATCCCCAAGCAAAGACAGGACGCTATTTTCAATCATTTTACCCAAGCCGACAGTTCCATTTCTCGTGAACATCAGGGAACAGGACTCGGCCTCGCAATCAGCAAGAAACTCTGCGAAATGATGCAGGGAGACATATCTCTTTCCAGCACTCCAGGAATAGGCAGTACCTTTGTCTTCTCAATTGTTATGGATGAAGTCACCGCAAATTCCTCGGGGGAAGATGAGGACCGCACCAATGAAAACAATGACAATGAAATAGTTGGCCGCAAGGTGCTGCTAATTGAAGACAATCAGAGCAACAAGCTTCTTTTCAAACACTTTGTATCAGGCTCTCCCCATATTTTAAAATGTGCCGACAACGGCGAGGAAGGAATAAAGTTATACAAGGAGTTTAAACCGGATATAATTTTTATGGACATCGAAATGCCGATTATGGACGGATTCAAGGCCACTGAAGAAATCCGTGACTGGGAAAGACTTGTAGGAATCCCCAAAGTTCCCATTATCGCGCTTTCCGCCCACGCAATTAAAGGAACCGCTGAAGCTGCGCGTGATGCTGGATGCTCCGGGTATCTGACCAAACCGGTGACCAAGCTGCAACTTCTTGAAAGAATTGAACGTGAATTTAAAAATAATCACAAAAACAATAGCACCGCCTCAAGCCAATAATAGTACTCAGTATTGACTGGTGAATTATTTTAAAGCATAAAATATTGTAAATTTTAATTCAGATGTACTATAATCGCCAGAATATAGACAAATTAACGAGGGTAAAACCCTAGGAGAAGATTATGAATTCCAGAAGAAAATTTATGGTTATGTCCGCAGCAGCAAGCGCGGCTGTATTTATGCCTGTAGCAAATGCGAGCGCAGAAACGGGCAGCAGTTATCCTTCAAACGTGATCTACACAAGCAAAGACCCCGGTGTGTGGGCGAAAAAAGCAGCAACCCACCTCCCGCAAGTTGAAGTCGAAAACGGCAAAGCCATTATCCGCACCCTGCATCCTATGACTAAAGAGCATTACATTGTCCGCCATACCTTGATTGACGATAAGGGCAATGTTGTAGGTGCTAAAACATTTTCCAATACAGATGAAAAGGCTGTTTCAAGTTTTGATCTGCCAGCAGGAAGCAAGGGCAAAAAATATTTTGCAACCAGCTTCTGTAATAAGCACGATTTCTGGGTAAGCCCTGTAAAGTTATAGCTGGAGACTGCCCTAAGCGGACTCTCTAATCCTTATGCATAACTGGAATCCTACCCAAAGGAGTACGCACTAATGTATTTTAAACAATTAACAACTGAAGGACTCGGCTGTTATTCATATGTGATCGGTTGTCCTGCCGCCGGGGAAATGGTCATTGTAGATCCGCGCAGGGATGTTCAGGAATACCTTGATATTTCCCGCGAAGAAGGAATGAAAATCACCCGTGTTATTAATACTCATGTTCATGCTGACCATGTAGGCGGAGAGCAGGAGCTTAAATCCATCGTCGGCGCAGAACTTTTTATCCACGAAAACGCAAAAGTTGGTTACGAACATACTCCAATCAAAGAAGGCGACACCCTCACTGTGGGCGCGGCCAAACTTGACTTTCTGTTCACTCCCGGCCACACCCCCAACGCCATATCCATTCTGGTTACAGACATTATGCGCGGATCTGAGCCGTGGATGATTCTAACCGGAGATTTACTTTTTGTGGGTGATATTGGACGCCCGGACCTGCCCGGTGACGAAATTCTTGATGAACAGGTAGCTAATCTGTACAACAGCCTGTATGTGAAGCTTGGTAACTTACCGGATTATCTTGAAGTATACCCGGCTCACGGGCAGGGGTCCCTCTGCGGTAAGGGAATGAGCGCCAAGCCTAGCTCCACTCTCGGCTATGAGCGGCGTTATAATCCCATGCTGCAATTCGATAATTTTGAAGACTTTAAAGTTAAGGTACTGGAGTCTTTCCCCAGCCGACCGAAATCCTTCACTCACATCATCAACACTAACTTCAAAGGTGCTCCCTTACTCGAACGCTGCCCTCTGGACCGGGCCATGAACCCGGAAAAATTCAAGCAGATGATAGATAAGGGGTGCATAGTTATTGATGTGCGCGATGCTGCCGGATTCGGAGGTTTTCACATTCCAGGGAGTATAAACATAGGCCTTGAAAAACAACTCGCCAACTGGGTAGGCATGGCAGTAGAACCTGATTCTGACCTCCTGCTGGTGGTCAACTCCAAAGAAGATTATGACCGCATGTATATCGAGTTGCACCGTATCGGCTATGATCGTATCTTCGGGTATCTGCACGGTGGAATCTCCGCATGGCTGCTGGCCGGTTATCCGGTAAACAGCCTTGCCCAGAAATCAGCACGACAACTGCATGATGCCATTGAGGAAGGAAAGGAATTTACCCTGCTTGATGTCCGCACTCCCGCTGAAGTTGCCGGCGGTAAAATCAAGGGAGCGATTCATAAGCCGTTCAGCAAGGTTCTAGACGAAGGAATCGATGCCGATAAGGACAGCCCCATCATAGTCATGTGCGGCTCAGGTTACCGTTCAAACATTGCCGGGAGTTATCTGCAAAGCAGCGGATACTCGAAGGTCTGCTCACTGGCAGGTGGTGCCATAGCATGGAAAAGATCCGGTTTTGAAATGGAATAATCACAAAAAAGATCCCGGAGAAAGCTCTTCGGGATCTTTTTATTCATCAAAAATATTAAAAACATCGTCAATCAAAATTCTGATATCGGGCAGCATCTCAATTACTTTATCACCGGAAATCCCTAACTTTTTCCACGCCGTATCATCGATAAAGCCGATTACCGGCGAAATCCCCAGATCATACCCAAGAGCCTGTGCAATAAAATCAGCCACATGAGTTACCATGGCATCAGGATCGGTCTTGACTTTACGTGGATTATGGTGACCCCATGCAGCAGCAACCAACTGCCGAGGGAAATTCCATTTGTTAAGCAGATATCCACCTACATCCGCATGGTTGAACCCAAGCAATTCCTTTTCAGCCTTGTATAAATCGTACCCGTCACGATTAGCCAGCCTGTAGAGTTCTACAGCCAGACCGTAATCACTCTCAAATATAATATGCAGACCGAGATCATGCATTAATCCGCCTGCAAAAAAACGGTCATGGTCTCCATGTTTAGCGGCTTTTGCCAGTTCTTGGGCTATCACACCACAGGCTATTGAATGTTTCCAGAATTTTTCAAGATTAAGCACCGGATTCTCGTGCCTTTTGAACAGGCTAAGTGAAACTGTTCCCAGAGTCAGCGAACCGGCCTTTTCAAAACCAAGAATTTTAACCGCTTTTGCAGGAGTCTCTACCTTTTTATCCAACTGGTACAAACCGCAGTTGACCAGCCTCAGCACTGCTGCAGAAAGCTTAGGCTCATTGCTAATGATCTCAACTAGATCTTCTATAGTACTATCAGGATCATCAAGAATCTCCTGCAACTGAATCTGTACCCGCGGAAGAGAAGGCAGCACAAGTGATCCGGACAAAAAGTGACTGGGGTCTTTGGGCCTCTCACCATTCCATGGTTTAATGTTATCAGGAAATACACGAGGCCGTAGATGGTCAGGATCACAGAGCAGCTGCTTGTAAACAGTCTTAAACGCTTCTTTTTTCAGCAATCGGACCAAATCAGAATTACCGGCATGCAAAAAAAGGCAGTGCACATGTTTAGCTGCTGCCGCTTTAATTTCCGGTCTTATTTTCAATGAATTTGGGGGGATGCTGACTATCATAAAATTTAAGTTTGGTTTAGAATTTCAAAAATTTCATCTATCAACTTTTGAACATTAGGAAGGATAGCAGCATACCGGTCAGTTGACAGACCGATTTTTTCAAGAGCCTCATCATCAATTCTTCCAATCACGGATGAAATCCCCAAATCATACCCTAAAGCCTGAGCAACAAAATCCGCGACATGAACAATAGCTGCATCAGGACCATTTTGGTCCCTCGCAGGGTTATGATGCCCATCTATGGCAGCAACCAAAGATTGGGGAAAACTCCAGTCCTTGATAATCACTCCGCCGAGGGTGGCATGATCAAAACCCAGAAACTCCATTTCCGCATCATAGAAACTGTGTCCATCACGGCTGGCGTATTCATAAAGTTCCATAGCAAGGCTGCGGTCACCTTCGAATACAACATACAAACCTATGTCGTGCAACATTCCTGCAACAAAAAAACGTTCGACATCATTATGTCCCGCGGACGTGGCTATTTCCTGCGCAATCACTCCGCAAGCAATGCTGTGTTTCCAAAGTTTCTCAATCTGTAAAATTGAAGTCCCTGCCGTACGCTTAAAAAGACTCAGCGAGACAGTTCCCAGCGCTAAAGAACTGGCCTGCCTGAAACCCAGCAGAGCCACTGCTCTGGAAGTTGTTTCCACTTCGGAGCTAAAACTGAACATGGCACTGTTCGCAAGACGCAAAATAGCAGCCACCAGTTTCGGATCTTTATTGATAACCGCAGCTAAATCGTCCGCTGAACTGTCAGGGTTCTTAATAACTTTCTGGATCTCGAGCAGAACTTGCGGAAGAGAAGGCAGCACGACCTTTGATTTAAGGAAATCCCTTGGTCCTCCGGGCTTTTGTCCACCCCACGGTTCAATATCGGCCGGGCGCGGCCTTTCCATAAAATCGTCCGGGTCGACAATCATTTTTTTATAGATATGCTTAAAAGACTCCTTCTTCAAAACACGAATGAGATCGGAGTCACCGGCCTGAATGAATTTATTCTTCACATGCTTAATGGCCGCTTCCTTAATCTGTGGATTAAGTGTTGTTGTCTGTTCTACTTCCTGCATCTTTTCCCTTACGAAAATTATCTATATTATTTCCCGGCCCATTCAACAGTCCGGGCCAGACCTAGATCAAAAGCTACTTCAGGTTTAAATCCAGCTTCGGTAATTTTACTGACATCGGCACACGAATGTTTGATATCCCCGGCACGTTCCGGTCTGAAATCAATTTCCTGCGGCGCAGAGGTAAGCTTGCCCACAATGGACGCAAGTTCAAGGATAGACCTGTTTTTACCCGTGCCAACATTATAAATCCCGGCCAAAGGCCCCCGTCCCTCACTGTCCAGTCCGGCAGCAATGAGGTATGATGTTACTACATCGGAAACATAAAGGAAATCGCGACTCTGATCTCCATCACCGAAAATAACCATATTTTTTCCGGCCAGTCCGAATTCAACAAAACGGGAGATAACCCCGCTGTACTGGCTGGTTGGGTCCTGCCGCGGCCCGAAGATATTAAAAAAACGTAAAGCACAGCCGTAGCCGGATTTTTCAATATATGACGAAGACAAGTATTTGGCCACACCATATGGGCTGAGCTGTTGCGCATCATCAGCGTATTCTTCCTTTACCGGAAGCCGCTCTTCGTTTCCGTATTCTGCTGCTGAACCGGCAAAGATATAATTGGATAATCCCATTTCACGGGCCGAATCCAACATATTCCGGTTAGCCTCGAAATTTACCTGCATAGTCAGTTCCGGATTCTCTACAGAATATGGAACGCTAACCACCGCTGCAAGCTGGAAAACAATATCCAGTTCGCGATGCTTTTGCTTCAATCTTTCAAGCAAATGAGGTTCAGTTATCGATTTTTCATAGAAAATGAAATCGTCGTTATCCTTAAATCCTTCCATATTATGGACGTAGCCACTTGCAAAATTATCCACTCCGACAACTGCATGCCCCTGATCAAGCAGGCTCTGCGTAAGGTGACTACCAATAAATCCGGCGCATCCGGTTACAAGACAAGTTTTTTTCATCCCCCCCCCGGAGATTAAAATAAAGGCTGGCTCGAAAAAGTTATGTATTCCAGATCGCGAACACTTTTAGAAACTAGAAAGTAAGAAAACATCAAAGAAATAAAACAGGAATAGCAATATCCGTAACCGTAAAAAGTAAACCCCTGCTGCATGCTCAGCCAGGTCAACCCCATATTGCTGAGCAGAAAGACTATGGTCACAGCCAGAACTTCTTTACGCAGATCAAAATAAAAAAGAATAATAACAGCCACCGAAAGCATGACCTGCAGGAGTGACCCTACAAGGGCTATCTTCAGGAGCGGCTCCTGTAATGGTGAAAGGCCGACCATATCCACAAAATCCTGCGCCATGAAAATACAAAGCAGTGTAATGGAGCCTTGAACAATGAGTATCTCACGCAGGCTTTCCTTAAGCATACTGATCATGCCTTTCTTTTCCAGCAGAATACTTGAAAGGTTCTGCTTGGAAATAATCTTCGCAAAGTAATCGTGATAATGCTCGTAGAACTTGGTCTCAACCTTAACCAGAAAAATCGCCAAAGTCGGGACGATAGTCAGGTATGCGAAAAATATCGGCCCTTCATACAGATCATGTGTCCGAAGATATGGAACAACCAATCTTGAATCCGGCGCGAACCAGAACATTATTTTATCCACCCATATGGCAAGGTTGAAAAACATTCCGATCAAGGCCAATTCCCAATACTTAATGAAATAGGAAAACATCTTTGAATCCCAGACTCGTCCTGGAGGGAATTCCGCCAGCAGCCGGGCCAGCAGCCAGAAAAAGATCACAGACTGCCCGATGGTGTACCCCAGCAGATAGCCTTCAAGACCGGCCAGCGGGTAAAGAAGAAATGCACCGCCAACACTGCACGACGTTCCCACGGCAAAAGCCTGTACAATTGACCGGAAATCCTTGACCGCCGAGAGAAAAATCATAGTCAGCCAGATCATGGCAACAATAAGAAAAAGGGATACCGCAATGATTTTATAAGTGAAAGTAAGCTCAAAAAAACATATGCCGCCAATGGAGATAATAGCCCCCGCAATCAGGACTATGATTGAGCTGGTCGAAAAAGCTGTGAGGGTGATTCTCTCCTCCCCCATGTAAAAACGGTCAGCCAGATAACGGGTTACCACCAACTGAATATACCCCACATAAATCAGTGTAAAAGCATACACATAAACAATTGTGGTCCGAAAAATATCCTGATCCATAGGAGAGAAGCCGGAATAGGAATACAAACCCAGCACAGCAAGACAAAGCACGCTCATCAACCACGGTCCGGACGAAACCATCGCAGCATACAGATAAGCGGACAAATCCGAAAGGAAGCTGTCCCCGCGAAGTAATTTTCTCAGCTCAAAACCGATTCCAGCCATATTCTACTCCAGAGTGTCCATTGCCATATGGTCTTTGTAAATACTCAAATATCTTTCATTGAGGTCGGATTCTTTATAAAAAGTCTTCACACGCTCGATGCCCGCCCGCGACATGCGTTGGCGCAGAATCGGGCTGGTCAGGATTTTCAAGATTGCTTCTCCGGTGCTGACCGGGTCCGCAACCTTGGTCACAATACCGGATGGACCAAGGGCCTGATCAGAAACTGTGCGGCCTTCTAGCAGTTCCCGGCAGGAACCCACATCTGATGCTACAGCCGGAATCCCTGCGCAGTTGGCCTCCATGATTACCAGCGGTTGGGCCTCACTGATGCTGGTCAATACTATAACATCAAGATTAGGCAGGTAATCGGTTACTTTCACTTTTCCCGTAAACTCCACCACATTATCAAGATGCAGCAGCCGGACAAGGTTAACACACTCTTTGTAGTACTCCTCGTCCTCTTCGGTAGGACCCATGATATATACTTTCAACTTCTCAATCTTGATCGCAACAATTTTGATCGCCCGCAGAAAAGTTTTAACATCTTTAATCGGGACCACGCGGCCGACAAAACCCACCGCGAATTCAGTCTGCCCATGATAATCATGGTCTGTCGCTTTCAGCTCCAAAAAATTATCCAGACTGATCCCGTTTGGAATTATCCTGATTTTGGCAGGGTCCGCCCCCTCCTGTATCTCGAGCTGACGGTTACCTTCATAAAGGGTATAGATAGCAGAGGAATAATCATAACAGAGCCGTGCCAGCTGTTCAAACATCCTGATCCAGAAAGTCTGGAATGCGCCGAGCTTGCTATCAATGCGCATCCTTTTGTCTTCTTTACGGTAAACCCATTCGGCCTGCGAAATTTCAATTTTACGCTCTTTAACGTAAATACCATGTTCGGTAAGCAGCAGCGGCCTGCCGGTCATAACCCGCGCAATTACGCCCAAAAGACCGGCATATCCTGTAGAAATGGTATGATAAACCTTTGCCTTTGGCAGATCGATAGACAACATTTTAAAAATCGGCAGGTGTGTAAAACGGAAGGTCCAGAAAAAATCAATAAATGACTCTTCATTGCTATCCGGCTTGTAGCGCTCCACCAACAGGTTCCATGCCTTCTTGCCATGGAAAAGCTCGGAAAGCGGAAAATGCGAGCCACGAAACAATTCAACAATTTCCTGCATCATTGAAATATCATTACGGTCCAGACGGTAATGAAACTGTCTAAGCCTTTCCATGTCCTTACTGGAAATACCTTTGAACGGATTACGGGAAATTTCTACAGAATCGTGCAGATATATAATCTGAGGGTCAATAAAGTTATCCGGCACATCATAACAATATTCCGCTTTCTCCTTTGACGAAGCCAGAATGCAAACCGCGGTAAAGGTAATCTCCGGCATACCTTTTATCAGGTTATGAATCCAAGTCGAAACCCCGCCTGATACAAATGGATAAGTTCCTTCAAGCAGCAGGCAGACATCATATTCTTTACCCGAACTCATAGTCTACCTCTGCAAAATTCTCAGATTTGATTTCATCTTCTGCTGGATTGCTTTTAATCCAGAAATTATAAATCAGGGTCTTGAACGGATCAGCTGATTTTAATTCAGGTCTGGAGCGCAATTGTTCAACTTCATTGAATAGTGCTATAAAATTACCAATTTCAAAAAAAATACGGCAAAGACCGAGCCGTGATTCCATTTCAAGATCCGGGTCGTTCAAATTGTTGCGATAAATGTGCAATGCCTCGTTAAACTCCCTGTTCTCAGTGCAGGATTCTGCAAGACGCATCAGGTAATCCTTATTTTCCTGATCCTTGAAAACAGCTATGCGCCAATGTTCACATGCTGAAGCCATGGACTGCTCCTGCATATTGACTTCGGGCAAGCCGCTGCGGGCATAGTTGCGATAAGTTGAAGCCAATTCGGCATGCGATTGTGCGCTGTCATACCTTTCCGCACGAAATTTGGCTTTATCCAAAGCATCGGCGTAATCTTCCTCCAATCTGGTCAAAGCAGTATGGGCATAGAAACGGACTTCGGAGCTCTCATCTGAAAGACTTTTCCGTAACAGGCTTACCGCCTCGGCAGAGCCTATCCGGCGCAGCAGGTTAACGGCTCCACGCTTCATTTCCATATCATCACCGGAAAGGATATCCGCAATGGGATGGACATCCACCTCATCATAAAGAAATTCTGAAATATCAGTCGGCAGATCTATATCAGTCCCGGAACCTTCATAAGCTTTTTCTTTATAGTCTTCTGCCAGTCCGTAGCTTTTCATGATTATACGTGCCGAAAACAGGGTGACACTAACACCAACCAAGCCGATAACTGGTAAAAAAAGACTGAATAACGCAGCTATCCGCGGATAATAAAAAGCAATACCGGGCAAAGCTCTTGGCTTGGCAACTGTGAAAAGGACAAATGAAAAACCGCAAAGCAGATGCGCAACGATAGCGGCATAGATGTACCAATGAACAGAGTCCCTATTCAGGTACAGCCAGACCGCTCCGCCCTCGAAGAGGTATGAAGCTGTAAAAGCTCCCATCAGACGCAACCGCGCCATTTTGATTACCCTACTCCGCAAAAAGAACACTTACGAGATCCTCTTTAACATTCTTCACAAGTTCTTCCGGTTTTTCCATGCCGAGTGAATATCCGGCAACACCGGCCCGAAGTTCTACAAGGTTCTGATCCGTCTCGAAAGCCATAACACTTAATGCCTTGAATGAACTGAGAAGGTTGGTTACCACTACCCGCGCCCCGGCAGCAGGTGTAGTCGGCAGAATAAGATAAAACGCTCCCGGCTCATCACTAATAAACAGAATATCGATCTCGCGAATCTGATTCTTGAGAATCATACTGAAGGCCATAAGAACTTCGTCCCGTCCTTCGTCAGAGGCGTTGGAAAGTCCCGGAAATTCGAGCAGAATAAGTGAGAGATCAAGCTCGTAACGCCGGGCCCGCACAAATTCCTCGCGCAGCCTGCGCAGGAAATAATCATAGGTATAAGCATCAGTAATATCATCAGCGATGAGTTTGTCTCTGGTATCAGCAAAAACAGTAGCATTTTCAACACTGCTTCCGCACCAGTCCGCAACCAGACCGGCCACTCGGACTGAATCGCTGGTAAATTTCAGAAAAGGCATCTTCTCAACGTTAAGCACCCCAACCACATGGGAATGGTTATCGGCCATGATCGGTGCGGAAATAATTATCCCGCCGGGCATGCTCACAGTACTGGCAATATCTCTGATTGAAACCGCTTTCTTCTGTTCGGCAGCAATACTCATCAGACTTTCCCCAAGCGGAACCCGCTCCGGGACAAAGCTTTTACCATGCCTCAGAGCAGTATCAAGCCGGAACTCCGTGCCGTCGAGCAAATAGATGGAACAGTCTTCTACGTCCATAAATTCACGCAGAATTTCCAGAACAGCTGGATAAATACTGTCCATATCCAGCGTACGCAGCCCCTGTGCAGCTTCATAAAGAGTTCCCAGCGTGTTTTCCTGTGAAAGTATTTTGCTGTCCAGCTCCTGCTTTGCTTCGCTCAAGATATCAAACTTGGTCTTCACCTTATCAAATGCAGCATGGAAAGTGTCCCTTTCCTCACACACTGCGTCATATTCCCGAATATGGATCTGGCGCATCTCGCCGAGTACTACACCGACCAGAAAAAAAAGAATGGGCTTACCCCACATACTTAAGGAACGAAAATCAATCAGCTCAATATCAGGAATGGACAGGCTTTTGAGAACCACAAAAAACAAGGCTGACATAATCCCGGAAAAAATACCTCCGGAAAAACCGTAGCGCGTTGAGGTAAGCAGAACAACAAGCCAGTATGGATGTGGCGAAACTGATAAAAATCCGGGATCAGTACGGAAAAAAAGCAGATTGGCAGTAGTTATGGCAATAAGCCCGAGAAGTACTTCAAAATACTTTGAAAGCTTATATTTATTAGGAGAAGGGTTAATCTTGAACATAGCTACCGGCCTGAATTTTCTATTGTTATCAAAGCACAACCATTCAGCGAATAACGGGGTGTAACCATATAATTTATTTTAGAAAACAACGCCGATTCCTCCGCGCAATAAATTGGTCTCCCCGCCTCCGGCAAGACCGGAATCACTACTGTATTCATAATCTATACTCAAATCCAATCGCCCCAACCTTAAAGTAACCGATGGTCCACCAAAGTAACTTGGGCTGTTTTTGAATTCATCCAACCTGATCCCACCTGCGGCACTTAAAATAACAGTATCACAAAGTGATTTCGTTACGCTGGCGCTAAAAGTATGAATGCTCTCGTTATCCAGTACGGTAAAAGGCTTGTAATTATCGTCGTCATACTTGAAATAGGAACGATAGAATGAATAGGAAACAAATAAATTCGGGTCCTCAAGAATTCTGCGGGTCAGAATGATGTTATAAATTCCCTTGGTCCCGTAGTTCTTATCCGATTCAAGCTGGTATTGACGCAGCTGACCGTTCAGGAACAGACCCCAGACATTATCATAAAAGCCATCATAGGTCAGCGAAAGCTGGCTGTAGCGGCCTTCATAGTTTGCTGCGTTCGGTTCATCCAGCCACGGATTATTATAGTCGATCATTGCAGAGAAAGTCCCGGGATCATGAATCCGCCAGTCAAAGCCAACCGCACCGGAAATACCGGAAGCTGTTCCATCATAAGCTCCCAAACCGACAATTCCGGTAAAGGTTCGGGTAAAATCACGCTTTAAGAGAAGTGCGGCCTGATTGACATCCTTATCGATCTTTTCGATCCCGTTGCCCTGTGGACGATAAATATGTGTATTAGCATAATAGAACTCGCCGCGGGTCTGGTCAGTGAGCTGCATTGAAAACCTGCTTCCGAGAGTGGTCGTGATCGACTCATCGGATTGCAGGTAGACACTTGGGGTCAGCTCCAGTCTCGGTCTGCGCTCCCTGAGCAGGCTTGAAAGAGCCTGCCGTGCTTCATTGTTCTCAGGTTCGGCGTCCACAAGTTCGGAAAAGCTGATAATGGCTTCGAGCCAGTCTCCGCCCTGCTGACTGCTGTAAGCCTTGTTTGAAATGGAGTCCGTATCTCCGGGTCTCAGCCGCAGTAGATAGTCCAAAGTATTTAACTGTACATAGTAGTCCCCGGTGAGCAGACGCAAACGTGCTTCCATTCTAAGGGCACGAGGTGAGGCGGGGTCATCGATCAGCCACTTTCGAAGCATTGATTCCGCCTTTTCATATTCTCCGGCGTCGATAAGAGCACCTATGGACTCCTCACGCAGCTCAAGATCATCAGGATAACTTCGTAACAGTCCGGCATAAAGGCGCAAAGCGTCATCAACATATCCACGACGCATCATGATGCGGGCCAGAATAACGTTCTGCTGCCTAAGTCCAGTTGCCCGCAGCACATCGCGCTGATCCAGCTCATAAAAGAGGGAGTCCGGTGCACCGACGAGCTTCGGCTTCCCCGTGGTGATACTTGTCGCGGCCTCCGGTGCAGGAGAAAAAGTCATCCTAAGTGTAGGCAATGGACTGCTGCGGGATTCCAAAGTTCGTTTTGCCAGCAAGTCTGCCGGCATGGACCTGACCAGATAATCAAGTCCGGTTTTCTTTTTAAAAGCCAGCCCGGCGGCAAGGGCTTTCTTACGGGTAGAATAATCACCTATCTGGACCACCCGCCAAAGATTTCCGGCATTGTCAAAAAGAGCCACCATGACCGGATTATAGCCCTCACTCTTAAGGTAGGACATAAACTCCCACGCAGTGTCGACCTCTTTAAAAGAATTTACCCTGACAGCCCAGATTCTGCGCTTATCCTGTGCGGCAATAGCAGTCGTATTGTCCTCCGCAAGAAGCGGGGACACGGACATGATCGGGAACAATACCGTCATGAAAAATAAAAAATATACAACTGCCTGCTTCAAAACGTTACCTGTCAATCCTCTTTAAATTCTTATCGTTATCCATCTTGGACTCATTCTGGCGGATAATCCGGGCCGCACGCTTATACTCGCGTGCCGCATCATTTTCACGCCCCATAAGTCTATAAATTTCGGCGAGCTGATACCTCCCTTCTACATCATCGGGAACAAGACTCAAGTATTTACGTAACTTGGCTGCAGCACGGGGATACTCTTCCCGCTCTCCGAGGATGATACCAAGACCTTTGAGTGCGGTATGGTTCTCCGGGTTGAGCTTAAGAGCTGCCGCAAAAAGATCGTAAGCATCAGTTTGGAAATTATTGAACAGGGCTTCAGCGCCCAGACGCGCCAGAAAGAGTTCATCCTTGTCGTACTCTTTTTTCAACCTTTTATAAATATCAGAAGCTTCACTGCCACGCCCGGCCATTTGCAAAGCAGAGGCCAGCAGAAATCCTTCGAAACGAGGCAGTTTTTTCAAACTGGCATAAGGCTCAAGAATGCGCAGCGCAGGTTCCGGCTGGCGGGCATCAAGATAAGCTCTTGCCAGCTCCACCCGTTCTGTTTCCGGCAATTTTCCAGCAGCCTGCAACTCTTTAAAAAGCCTGATCTGCGCATCAGTATTACCGGCAAAACCATAAACCTTTGCCAGTTCAAGCTTCAATTCGTAATCCTGAGGCTTTAAGGCGAGAGCCCGTTCATAATAAACAGCTGAGTTTTTGAAATCCCCGGCATTTGACCATGCTTCAGCCGCCTTTTTAGCCAGATCAAAATCTGCAGGTGATTCATCCGCAATCTCACCATATATTCTGGCGGCTACCACCGGACGATTGGTCCATTCAGCCAATCTGGCCAGAGGGCCCCTGATTTCTTTACGCTTGTAACCACGGACATAAAGCTCATCGTAAATCCGGTAGGCTTCTTCATTTAATCCGGCCTTGTCTGCAAAATCAGCCCATTTATGCAGGGTATCCATATTCTTGGAGCCCAGCCCGGCGAAGCGGGACAGAAGCTGTTCGGCTTTCTGAGTATCCCCGGCCGCGGTCCAGACAGCTGCTGCCAGCAGACCGACCTGTTCGTCGTCAGGCCGCAATCTTATTGCCGTCTCAGCTGCATCGCGAAAAATGTCCTTATCCGCAGTGTATGAAGCAACCTGAATAAGCTGCATCACGTATTCCCGGTTTCCCCCGGTCATAACTGCGGCCTTTTTGTAGTATGGGTAGCTGTCTTTAGGTGAATTAAGCCAGAGCAGAATCTCCCCTGCCTGTGCGATAACAACCACATCGTTCGGCGCAATCTTGACAGCATATGCCGCAGCCTGTTTGCCCAGTTTTAAATCCTGAGTTTCCGATGCTGCCAGCAACATATCTATTATATCCTGCTGGTTCTGTTCTTTCCTCAGCAACTCCCGGTAGATATGATAAGCCTTCATTGGCTGATTCACATTGTGCCAAGCCGAACCGGCAGTGCGCATAAGATCAAGATCGCCGGGGTACACTTTCAGGGCTAATTCCACAGTATCGGCGATCAGCTGATTATCCTCAGTTGTTGCAGCGGCATCAATCAGACTCCGGTAATCTGCAAGAGTTGCACCCGGGCTGTCCACTACCTTGCGCAGAGCATCGTATGCTTCCCGTGGACGCTCAAGAGTCAGCAGCAAAGCCCCGCGGGTTCGTAGGTACTCAGGCTCAGTCAGATCAACTTCTTTTGTCTGCTCAATAACTTCAGACATAAGTTTAATATCACCGCTGAACAATGCTGCACGCAGCATGTCATGTGCATAAACCAACCAGTTCCCGAGCTTCAGGGCAAGATTGCGGAAAAAAGAAACTGCCTTGTGGTAGTTGCCGGTTGCCATGTAGACATCGCCGAGAGCCTTTTGATGTTCGCGGTTGTCCGGTTCAAGTTCCACAAGCTTTTCCAAAACATTTTGCGCTATATCATGCCGTTCCGCACTGCGGGCCATCCATGCTGTTTCGGTAAGGAGTTCCACATTTTCAGGACTGATTTTGATAAGTTTTTCAGCAATATCCAAGGCAAGGCCATAGCTCCCTGACCACCCGAGGACCTTAACCAACAGAACTCGGTTCTCAACATCGAGCCCGGTCTTTTCATCCATACGCGCCGCATATAAATACCCTTCATCCGTGTGGTCCGTGGCTACGAAATATTCCAGCACGTAGGTGACATACTGTTTAGGATCGACCTTTCCACCTGTCTCGGCCATGAATTCAGTCTCGGCCTTGAACTGTTCACCGACAATAAATACGCGCTGAATCAGAAAATTGAGATACGGATCGTCCGCGTCTTTGACATGCTCCGCACCGAGTCGCTCAATTTCATCGTTGAGGACTGACATAAAATCACCGCTGAACGGCATTTTTCCCTGCAATTCATTCAGCTTGAGAATGGCATCAACTTCCTGAGGAAACATGTTGTAGTAACGGTAATACATGACCAGCTTTTCAAGCGGCTTCATTTTGTCCGGCTCAAGTTGGGACAGCTTATCCCATGTATGCAAGGCCTTGCGGGGCATGACATTCCATTCATAGACCTGCGCCAGCTTCATACGTTCGGGAATTCGGTCCGGCTTCTGCTTAAGGATTTCCTCAAGACTGGCAATAGCTTTATCCGGCATCCCGCGCTTAAGAAAAACGTCAACACCGATATTTAACAGATGCAGATCATAGGGATCTTCTTCAAGGAGTTTACTCAATATTTCTGAAGCCTTATCAACATCATCATTCCGCAGGTACAGGCGAACCATATCCCTTGGAAAAGGATATATAAGTACGGTCGCACCGATTATTATGAGTACGAAAACAAGTACCCGCCAGAGCTTAATGTTCAATTCAGCTTAATCTCCATATGCCCGGAGCGAACATCTTCTACACTCAATACGCCCTCTGCATTGCTGCGAAATTTACGTGGTGAACCTTCCTTGGTGATAAGCGTGTATATGCGATTCGGAACGAGCCCGCACAACTCAAAACGCCCTTTGCTAAAGCATTCAAAATCAAACAGCACACTATCTGCACTGCGTCCAAAACCACGCACCCAGCCGGAAGCGTTTTTCAAATAAGCATACCCGTCATTGGTCTGTTTATCAGAGGTCAGCAGCAATTCCGCCTGTGCCGTTCCTGGGGTAAGATGTACAAAGATACCTTCCGGCTGAATATCATAACCGAGCACGTTAACGCACTTTCGCAGATCCGGAATCTTTTCCGTTCCATCAAGGCGGACCGAAAGACAATCTGCGTACTCACTGAACACAAAATGATCACGAGAAACTTTCTCCATCTTTGCCGCAAGGCAGCCATTAACCATTTTTATGTATGATGAAGCAAAGACACGCGCGCTATCCTGACTCAAAGCCCACTCATAGACGTCTTCCAATGCTTTGAGGGAAGCGAATTTCTCAGCGCTGTAGAAATGGTAATAGATATCTATGGGCATCACCCGGCGCGGCGATCCGGTCCTTCGCATGGTCTCAACAATATTTCGAAATCCGAAATAAGGACCGGACCATAGATTAGTCAGAATATTTTCATTTGCCTGTCCGGTATAAATCTGATTGCGGCTTCCAAGTGCACGATAGATTGGCGAAACTCCAAAATATGAGTTTCTCCGGGCGTCAAAAACAGTGTCACCGCCGTTCAGGTTAAGGATTCCGGCTTTGTCGGCAATGGCGATCTGCTCCCCAATGGGATCACACATACCGGACCAGAACAGGACCTTGCATGGTTTATCTACCGGAGCAAGATCTTCGGAAATATAATCACAGGAACCCACAATTTCATAACGGGCATCAAATTTGTAACCATCAACCTCATACTGCCCGACTACAAACTCATCGGCATAATCTTTGGATTCACGCACCTTGGCTTGCCATGCGAATGGATGAGTATAGGAATGGGATGAGGTTTCCACATTCTCCATCTCAAACATAGTTCTGGCCAGCTCCACATTATCAATGCTGCCCCGCACTTCAGGGTTGATTTCTCCGGCGATAACCGAAGCTGAATTCGGAAAGTCATAGCGCGAAAAAATGCGCTCCATAATTATTTCGCCGCACACTTTGTATTTATCAATTTCAGTATAACCGGAAAAACCATCACCATCGATATGGGCGTAGGCCAGCCGTTTACCGTTCAGTGTGTTTGGAGTAAGGGCCGGCATCCCTGTTGAATTGAGGCAAATCCGCAAAAATTCAAATGGATTCAAGTACCATTGTTTCAGGTAATTAACAGGGTCCTGCCAGCGCATGTATCCGTCAAAGGCAAAACCGCCCCGAGGCCCGACCGCTACCGCCGCAGCAGCACTGTCCGGCTTGGCTTTTAAAGCAACATCGACCCATGAACGGACATCCCCGGCGCTTGGCACAATTTGTATGTATTTTTCAGGAAACAATGGAAGCTTGCGCTCGAAGTTCATATTATCCTGGTCAACATGCTCATATTTCAGACGATAATTATCGTTGGTAGCATTACCCAGATATGAAAATCCCAAATTATTGAATACATTCTTGATCAGCGACTGATCAGCAGCATTTCCATCAAAATCATTATAAGCCCCTAGGGTTCCGGCAATAATTATTTTTTTACCGTTTTTCTGCTGCCTGATCAGCCATTCCAGATATTCATCAGGCGCATTCATCTGATTTTCAGCGAAAGTTGTAAACACCGCACGGAAATCAGCCATTTCTGCATCGGAAGGCAAAGGTCGCGGGACAACATCGCGCATCTCATACTTGAATCCCAGATAGGTCAAAGGAGTCGCAAAACCTTCGATGAAGCTATTGTTCACGGCTGATCGGTTCTGGTCACTATTATAAAGCACAAGAATCTTACGCTTAACCTGCCCGGCATGTGCGCAGGTCATTCCAAAAAGAATTAACAGCAGAGCAAAAATCAATCTATTCGGGCGCATGAATAAAGACCTCGTTTAACGCAGGAGTACTGACATAGGGCACGTAGCCCAGATTACGGGAAAAGTAGTAAGCTTTTTCAATCTCCTGTTTATCTTCGGCAGGAACATAATCAAGGGTCAGGACTACCAGCTTGGGATTGATCTCTTTTGCTGCTTCAGCCTTGGAAATAAGAAAATCGCGGTCGGCTCCTGAAACTTCCACACGGGTGGAAGTTTCCAGATCCATGGAGCTGCTCAAACCTTCAATGAGCAGATAATTCAGATAGGGGGCAGTTCGCTTGATAATCTCGAACCCCCTGTTCTGGCAAAGCAGCAATCTGGGATATCTTTCGCGGATTGCACGGATCAGATCGACACAGGCACGTTCTGCTCCCTTGTATGTATCCGGGTCCTTGCGCTGCATATCAATAGGAGAATCAAGGGTATCAAAGAAAAGCCCGTCATATCCGGCAGCAAGGGCATCCGGTATAATGCGCTCAAAAAGCAGCTCTCTCCATTCCGGCCTGCGTACATCAACCACCCATGAATCCCAGTTGGTATTGTGGCGCACAAGCAGACCTGATTGCTTGGCAACCTCGTAGTAAGGACTGTTCGCGGCGACTTCTCCGAGACTGATGTAGACCAGAACTTTCAACCCTTCAGAACGCAAAGGAGCCGGGTTCTGGCCGCCGGGAGCGCAGACCAGTAAATCAAAACAGGAGAGCTTTTCAGTCTGGTCTTCGCTACCGTAATAACAGGCCCATGAAGAGACGGCACGGCTTCCGCCGAAGGCAACCGTCCTGCCGAAGAGAGTAAAAGAAAACACGAGCAGAATGGCTATTGAGCAGAAGCGGATGACATGGCCTCGACCATTTCCGCAAGGGTTTCCTGCGCGACGCTGTTCAATGATTCCGTACATCCGAAAAAGCACCCCCCGCTTTTGGAAGAAGAAGAAGCCCAAATGACGTTACCGGAAGAGACATCAAGCATGCGCAGGTTGATACCTACGGAAGGACTCTGATTCACTCCTCGCTTATACTGGTATTCAGTAACAGAACCGTAAATAACAGTGTCAACGCCAAGTCTGCTTCCCAGTTTCTGCGCCACTACATCTTCCATGACAAACTCAAGATCGTCCTTGTTTCCTTTGATCCGCTTAAGCATTTCAGTAGATTCCATGAGGTCGAACCTTGTATTGGAATAAAGTTCAGTGGTCAGCAGGTCTCCAACCATGCGGCCTGCGTTGGGGGTGTTGGTCAGGTTGACCAAAGGCAGAACCGCCGCGTGTCGAGCTTCACCGGCAATACCGTTCGGTTGAACGTAATCTTTCATATACGTGCCGGAACAGCCTGCAAGAAAAAGGACAAAACACATAGTAATAAAAAAACTTTTCTTCACAGAACCCTCCATATTTTCAAAAAAAATATCATTTTATTTATGTGGTGATTAAAGTCGAAACTTATCCACACAGCAAACAAAATGCTCCCCCGAATATAAGATCAAAAAAATAGCCTGTTTTTTCAAAATACTATAAACCTATTCAGTACCCATGCAAAGTATTTTTTGTTTATAACCTTCAAAAATAATATTATTTTTTGTATCTTACAGTAAGAACTATCCGGAGAATACTAACAAAGATTATACTATTTACGTAAAATTTATAAACGGGTAAACATACTATGAAAAAACGCTATCTATTTATTCTGGCAGTCCTTTCTTTTGTAACAGCCTGTATGTCAACAACGACGCCCCCCATTCAAAGTAATAAAAAGCACCCTACGGAGATCAGAATCACCCCTCAAAATAGCGCCATAAGCAGTTGGGCCTTCCAGTTGCAAAAACCGCAGTTAGCAAATCTGGCAGAATCCCCTTACGACCTATTAGTGATTGATTATTCTAAAGACGGATCAGATTCGAAAAAATTTTCAGCCAGAGACATTGCAGTTCTTCACAAATTCCGAAAAACTGTCCTCTGCTATTTATCCATCGGTGAAGCAGAGGATTACCGCTTTTACTGGCAGGAAGAATGGAAAAATGATCCACCACTTTTTTTAGGCCCTGAAAATCCCGACTGGATAGGAAACTATAAAGTAAAATACTGGCGGGAAGACTGGTGGGAAAAAAGCCTGCGGCCATATTTGGACCGTATTATTGAAGCCGGATACGACGGTGTGTATCTGGACATAGTCGACGGCTACTGGTTCTGGCATGAGCAGGGCATGGCAGTACAGGACACAGCGGATGAAATGGTTAAACTGATCAAACGCATAGCCGACTACGCCCGCAAAAAAGCGGGAAGAGAATTCATCATCTGCCCTCAGAACGGCATGGGAGTATTTGCGGACTGTTCCCCGGAATACAAGGATGTTTATCTCAAGACCATAAACATGATCGGACTTGAAAGCCTTTTATACAATACCCATAGCCCAGAGGACAGGGATTACCGCTTGGAGCTTGCAAAGGAACTGGCCGAATCGGGCAAAATAATCCTTGATGTGGAATACATAGCCCCGTCCCAATACGCTGAATACCTCCAGAAAGTTAAGGCCCTAGATTTTAAATTAATTCCTTATGGCGCGACACCGGATGCGGCTCTAGACAGGATCACTGACTTTTGGAAGTTCAATCAATAAGAATAATCTTATCGTTTACCTTTAATAGCCCCTAACCTCCTGATAAGGAGCGAGATCCGGAACTATCCGAACCGCAGGATGCCCCCTGCGTGCAGGGCATTGAAAGCAATGGCTATTCCGGCAAGCATAACCAGCCCTGCGCTTATGACAGGAAGGTTTTCTATCCATCTTCGTGAACCGGAAAACCTTTCGGTAAGCTTCGAAGTGCGCACTGTCAGTATACCGATTATTATAAGTACAGCGGCCAATCCAAGGCTGAAGGACAAGATCAGCATCAAACCGAAGACAATGCGGCCGAAAGCGACCGAAGCCAGCAGAACAACCAGTGCGGTGGGACAGGGAACCATGCCCCCGGCAATGCCGAGACTAAGCATGGACCACCATGAGACCTGTCCATCCCCGTTACCGTCTTCATGACTATGGCTGTATGAATGTGAATGATCGTGATGTCCATGGTGATGATGCCCATGGCTGTGCACTGCTCTCCGCGCCAGCATCATATAACCGACACCGAAGACCAATGCGCCGGAGAATGCCCCCAGCCACGGATAAAGCTCACCGGGAAGAAAATAGCGAGAAAGCAGCAGAGCCACGATACCAAGTACAATAACACTGGCAACGTGGGTGATGGTGACAATGGTTCCCAGAGTGAACGCGTCACGGATACGCCCGCTGCGTCCAATGAGATAAGCTGCGACCATGGCCTTGCCGTGTCCGGGACTCAGCGCATGTCCCATACCCAGGAAAAAAGCCATCCCCAATGCAAAGAGAATGGTTCCCGGGCCAAGATTCTCCCGCGACAGATAATCCTTAAGCGCTGTCTGGCTCGAATCTTCCTGCGGAACGGGCTTTATGCCGTTGCCTTGCACTGAGGAAGCCGGTGCGGAATAAAGGGCACTGCCCCCATCTTCATTCTTGGAAAAAAACTGGTAATTAAGTTCACGTGAATCAGGAGAAGTTCTGACCACGCTGAATTGAGGATCTGCCTGAACTTTCCATTTCAACCACTTAAGTTCCCCTGTCTGAAAATTATTATCGGAAAATTTAAGATAATGCTTTGCTCCTTCTTCTCCAGCCAAAGCAATTGCGTAGACCAGATTGGAGCGCAATCCGTTATTATATCCACCCGGAGCCGGAGTTACTGAGTCATAATAAAGCTCGGGAACAACCGGCTTATCATCCAGATAAACTTCCAGATTTGGAAGCAGAAGTCTGCTGATATCCAGAGACAGTTTTCGCTCTTCAGCAGTCGAGACTTTACCGTCGCGGTCAGCATCGGGAATAAGGCTCGCTGTAATGGATGGTCCTATGGATGTATCATAAACTATGAGCAACCGCCCGCTTTCGTTCATGACTGTGGTTTCCTGCACCACTTCACCCAACGGATGGGCCTGAGCCAGCCCCCCCAGCAAAGACCAGAGCAACATAAAACATAAAAATTTAATTTTCAGCACAGTTGATCCTTCTGATTGATTTCATTTCTTGTGCTTAAGTTCGCATAGATAGGTGTTGACAGCAACCACCCTCATAGCTATATGTCATTAAAAATGACCAGCGGTCACTTTATGACCAAAGGTCGCAACACAAATAAATACAAGCACCAAATGGCTAGAAAACAACAGGAAAAATCGCTCCAAACCAAAAAGGAGCTAATGGAAGCTGCCAATGAACTTTTCGGCAGGCAAGGGTTCGTTGAAACCACAGTGGCTCAGATTACGAAACATGCCGGATATGCAAAAGGCAGTTTCTACCGCCACTGGGTAAGCAAGGACAAGCTGTTCCTCGAAATAGTTGAAGAAAAGCTGACAGGATACCGCAATTCGCGTGACAACAGACTAAAAAAAGCTGAATCACTTGAAGAGGTTATGAATATTATCTGGGATTTTCTGGAAAATATTGTCAGTGATCAGAACTGGGCCAAGGTTTTTCTTGAGTTTACCATTTATGCCTCACGCATGCCGGAACTGCGGGAAGATTTAAGCCTGAGCCAATACAGACTTTCTGAAGAAGTCTTCGCTGATCTGGTCCGGGATTTTGTTGAAACAGACTATCCTCCCGAGAAAATCGGGGCTTTCAATACAGTTCTATTTGAAGGATACATGGTCCGCAATTCCATTGAAACCGGATTCATGATTCAGGGCAATGGCGGTGCCGGGTTGATCGGGTTTAAAGATGTCCGTGAAGCAGCTGTCACCCTTGCTTTAAACAACGGTCTTAAAAAAGTCGGCTAATCAGCCAAGTTGCATAAACTAACACGGAGGGAACATGAAAAAGATTTTAATTACAGTCGTCGCCGCAGCCATGTGTATGTGCGCTCTGCCCCTGACGGCAGGGGCAAAATCCATAAACCTGACCTATTCCAACTTTTTTCCGCCGACCCACATCCAGTCCAAACTGGCCAAACAGTGGAGCGACGAAGTAACCAAGCGCACCGAAGGCCGTGTTTCCATTGCCTACTTTCCCGGCGGAACCCTGACCAAAGCCAAACAGTGCTACGATGGCGTGGTTGAAGGCCTCTCCGACATAGGAATGTCCGCACTGGCATACTCCCGCGGCCGTTTCCCCGCTATGGCAGCAGTAGACTTGCCGCTGGGCTACAAATCCGGTGTTGCTGCCACCAAGGTCGCCAATGCTGTTTACAAAAATTTCAACCCAAAAGAACTTAGCGATGTAAAAGTTCTTTACTTCCATGCCCACGGTCCCGGACTTCTCTTCACTGCCAAGAAACCCGTAAAGACCCTTGAAGACATCAAAGGAATGAAGCTCCGCGGAACCGGTAACTCAGCTCAGCTGCTCAAGGCTCTTGGCGCATCACCGGTTGCCATGTCCATGCCCGACAGCTACCAGGCCATCCGCAAAGGTGTTGTTGACGGCGGAGTTTACCCCATGGAAACCAACAAGGGTTGGAAAATGGGTGAAGTTGTAGACTACTGCACCCTTGATTACCCTGTAGGCTACACCACAACATTCTTCGCAGTGATGAATAAGGATAAATGGGATGCCATATCCGAACAGGACCAAAAAATCATCATGGAAATCAGTGATGAATTTGCAGCAAAACATGGTCAGGCATGGGACGAAAGCGACAAAGAAGGTCGTGAATTCCTGACCAAGAAAGGCGGACAGTTCATAGAGCTGAGCGAAGCGGAAGGAAAACGCTGGAAGGAAAAAGCAGCTCCCATGATGGAAGATTACATCCAAAAGGCAAACGAAAAAAAACTCAAGGGTAAAGAGATTCTCGACTTTACTGTTGAGACCCTGAACAGCGTACAGTAATCGCGAACGTATAGAAATTCTAAATCCCCCGCTCTGTTTTTGCAGGGTGGGGGAAATTCTGTAAATTTGGAGTTTGTTGTGGGTAATCAGATTTCGAGCCTCGTTGATAAATTTGAGGCATTATTAAAGAATATCGCCGCGGTCTGTCTGATCGGCATGGCGCTTTTGACCGGGGCTGATATCATATCACGCGGAGCGCTTAACACCCCCCTTTTCGGGGTGGAAGATATAGTAGCAGTACTGTCAGTACTGACAACCGGGCTTGCTCTTGGTTATGCAGAAAACCAGAAAGCCAACATCGGTGTGGAATTTCTTTACAGTAAATTCAGCCTTCGCACACGGCGCATAGTCAAAATAATTACCACTTCCGTAAGCATTGCCCTATTCGGCATGGTCACTTGGCGTCTCTATCTTTATGGCTGCGCCATGCGTGAAGCAGCTGAAGTATCCATGACTCTTGAACTACCCACTGATATGGTAATTATCGCGCTGGCTTTCGGTTTCGGTTGTTTTACCCTCACCCTGCTGAAAGAACTTATCCTGCTTTGCACGGGGGAAAAATAAATGGAACCGACAACTCTCGGAATTATCGGCATCTTTGTTATGCTCGCCCTGCTTATGACCAGAATGCCCGTAGCCTATGTTATGACCCTTGTAGGCTTTGGCGGATTCTCCATGCTTGTTTCATTAAAAGGCGGCATGAACCTGCTCTCACGCAGCTTTTACGATACGTTTTCATCCTACAGTCTTTCCACTATTCCGCTTTTCATTTTAATGGGACAACTGGCTTTCAACAGCGGAATCAGCCGCAGGTTATATAGCACTGCTTATCACTTTCTGGGGCACATTCAAGGCGGACTGGCCATGGCAACTGTAGCAGCATGCACCGCTTTCGGTTCTGTATGCGGTTCCAGCCCGGCAACAGCAGCCACCATGGCAACCGTCGGTATTCCTGAAATGAAACGCTATGGCTACTCGAACTCTCTTGCAGCCGGGTCAGTGGCCTCTGGCGGCGGATTGGGCATGATCATGCCGCCCAGCATTGTGCTGATTGTGTACGGTATCCTTACCGAGCAATCAATCGGAGAGCTTTTCATGGCCGGAATCCTGCCTTCTGTGGTGCTGACAATTTTATTCATCATCGCGATTGCAATCATCTGCCACCGCGACCCCAGTCACGGTCCCAAAGGTGATAAATTCCCCTTAAGCGCCAAGCTGAAATCGCTGATGGGATTGATCGATACCATCGCCATCTTTGCCCTCGTGATCGGCGGGATGTTTTTTGGATTCTTTACCCCTAATGAATCTGCTGCTGTAGGTGTATTGGGGATTCTGGTGCTCGGTATTATCAAACGCCAGCTAACATGGCAGGCTTTTGTTAATTCACTTTATGAGACCCTTCGCACTTCGGTGATGGTTCTTTTTCTGGTGGCCGGTGCACTTATTTTCGGTAAATTCCTCGCTGTAACCCGCATTCCGTTCAATGTTGCGGCCTGGACTGCTTCTTTCGACCTGCACCCTCTGATAATTGTTTCCATGATCCTGATAGTTTACTTCATCGGTGGCTGCATAATGGATGCGCTGGCCCTGATAATGCTGACCATTCCGGTTTTCTACCCGGTTATAACCACACTCGGGTTCGACCCGATCTGGTTCGGAGTCATTATCGTACTGGTCACCCAGATAGGAGTTATCACGCCTCCTGTCGGCATAAATGTCTATGTTGTTTACGGCATGTCCCAAAAATTTGCACCGGATATAACTCTTGAAGATATATTCAAGGGAACCATGCCATTCCTGCTGGCGATTCTAGCGGGCATTGTACTTTTCGCCATCTTCCCGCAAATCATTTTATGCCTGCCGCAGGCAATGTATTAAGAAACGCAAATACAAATAAAAAAATAAAGCCGCGGCACTGGTATGCATACCAGTGCCGCGGCTTTATTTTTGGTGCGGAAAAATTACATACCGGAGTAGCAAATCATGTTGCGGCCGCCCTTCTTAGCGGCATAAAGCTGCTCATCTGCAACTGCAATCATTTCTGTCAAACTGCCAAGTTGTTTACTGCACAAACCGATGCTTACTGTAATCGAAACTTCTTTTGTTCCCACGTAAATCGCATGCATTTCAATCTCAGAACGAATCTGTTCAAAAAAATCGACAACATCATCCAACTCGATATCAGAACAAAGAATACAGAACTCCCCACCGCTATAGCGACAGACAAAGTCCCTTTTACTGAACTTCTCAGTCAATAAAGCGGCAACATTCTTGACCACTTCGTCGCCTGCGCTATGTCCGTATGTTTCATTACATTCTTTTAAAAAATCAATATCAACCATTGCAACGGCCATGTCAGTCCCTAACCGGCGTTGCTGCGCAAAAATTTTCTCACCATACTGGAATAAAGAACGGCGGTTATATAGACTTGTTAAAGAATCGTGATCGGAAAGATGTTTGATCATCGAAATATATTCTGAATTTTCGATGTTCTGCGTAACCCGGCAGTAGAATTCCTCGGTAAGAAAAGGCTTATGTATATAGTCGTTGGCGCCGGACTTTAAAAAATATGCTGAGATTGTTGCGCCGCCAACACCGGAGAGGCCAATTATCGGTAAATGGGCTTTAGAAAAATTACGCCGCAATTCTTTTACAAGAGTAGGTCCATCCATTCCAGGCAAATCGTGATCCACAATAACCAGGCTGATTTTATCATTACCATTGTTTATTATTTTCAAAGCCTCGAAACCGTCTTTTGCTTCAAAGATATTAATGTGCCAGACCTCAAGCAAATTCCGGCAAAGCTCTCTATTCGTAGCGGAGGCATCGACAATCAGTACATTAGTAGAAATATTCTTTTGTAAACGGTTCACAAGCCCAATTACATGATCAATATTCCCGAGGTTATCTTTGGGAACATAATCAACAATACGCTTGGCCCACATCCGGTCTCTCAAATCGTCACTGACTTCACCTGTAAAAACTATCGATGGAATCTGCTTCGCAACAAGATCAACAATCTCCCCATCAGGTGCATCTGGTAAATTCAAGTCCAATAAGGCGGAAAAAAATTCACATTGTGAATTTTCCAGATAATCCTTTGCATCGGCATAGCATCTGAAGACTTCTGACTCCAGATCCAACTTCTCGCTTACACTTCTTTTAAGAATACCGGAAAAGGTTAGGCTGTCTTCCACTATTAACACTTTATTAGGATGAGTAAGACATTTATTAATTTTCTTTTTCATTGAAAGAGACCTGTATAAGATTTCGGAGGCTACTTAACAAACCATAACCAGCATTAGTAAATTTAATCATACATGATATTGGCAGTATAGTACACGAATTCAATTTTTTAGCATTTAATTTTAAAACACAAATAAGCTTACAACCATGATAACTAATTAAAAAAAATAAGCATTCCGACAATTAAAACTATCATGAAAATTAGCGTCATTCCTGCTCCCGCGCGTAGATAATCAACAGCCTTCAACCCGGCAGGCCGCATGATGAGTGCATTCACCTGATGCGTAGGCAGAATGAAAGTATTTGATGCAGCTAACGCGACAGTCATTGCAGCCGTTCTTGGATCAGTTCCGCAAGAAAGTGCAAGGTTCATGGCAAGAGGGACCAGCAGGACCGTGGCACCAACGTTGGACGTAAAAAGTGTAAAAAAGGAAGTCAACAAACCAATACAGGTCAACAAAACAAGAGATGAAGGCACTCCTACCGCATTCATGAGCATGTCAGCTATCATTCTTGCCGCACCTGTATTTTCAAAAGCCAGTCCAAGCGGAATTAAACCGGCAAGGAGAAATACGGTCATCCAGTCTACCGCACGATAAGCCTCGTCTATGGTCAACACACCGCCTAAAATCATCGCAGCAGCACCAAACAAGAGAGCAATGGAGAGTTGGACATTCAGCACCAAGATCATGAACATTGTAACACCAAGACATCCTAAGGCCCAGGGAGCTTTGCTCTCGCGTATTAGTTCACCCTGAACAGGCTCGGTGAAAACAAGATCATTCTGGTCTTTAAGCTGGTGGAAAGCACTCCATTTACCATGCAGAAGCAGCGCAGTGCCTTCACTCACAACCTGATCTGACAGCTCACTAATTGTCATCTCGTGACCAGCAAAAACAGCTAATGGAACAACACCGTATTTCTTGCGCAATTGAATTTCACCGACAGTCATTCCTACAAGTTGAGATCTAGGCGACACTATTCCTTCCATAATACCGGAATTTATTGAAGAGAGATCATCAGCGAAGACTTTCACCTCCGGTAAAATTTTCCATCTAAAATCAGCCGCAAGTTTTTCAATATAAATGGCGTCACCAATAACAGCTATTATATCACCAGGACAGAGAGTGTCTTCAGGCCGCGGAGCAACATTTCGTTTATGCGTTATAGAGTTATAAGAGGCTAAAACTGAACAGGCGTAATTAGACCGAATCTGCAATTCAGAAAGACATTGCTCACGGAATCCATCATTAGGGATTTCCATTTCATAAATCTGACCTATATTATGATATGTTTTGTCTAGAAGTGGAGAAAGCGGTCCACTCACTGTGCCGGGTTTAGTATGTGGCAATATCCACCGACCAAACACCTTGAAATATAGCAGGGCAGAGATAATAAGTAGAATCCCCACCGGAGTCATACTGAACATTCCGAAATGCTCATATCTAACTCCTTGCACTACAAGCAAATCGTTAAGCAGAATAAGGGGGCTCGAGCCGACCAAAGTTAACGTTCCGCCAATAATTGCGCAAAATGCCATGGGTAAAAGAATATGAGATGCCGGGACTCCGGTCTGAGTCGATATCCGTCTTGCAGCGGGCATGAAGAGTGCCGCTGCTCCGATATTCTGCATAAAACCTGAAATCACCGCCACTGTGCCAGCTACCATGGAAGTAATTTTTGACTCATCTTTACCGGAGAATTTAAGGATCATCTGAGCCAAATTATTCATGACACCGGTTTTATCTAATCCTGAACCGATAATGATTACCGCAATGATGGAGACCACAGCATTACTGCTCAATCCGCTGATAGCCTGCGACGGTGTCACAAGTCCCAACAAAGGCAGGCTGACCATGACCAGAATTCCTACCATGTCTACACGGACCCACTCGAAGATAAAAAACAAAACGACAAAGAACAGAACAGCAAGAACGATAATGATATCAGGGGTAATTGTCATAACGAGTTTATATTCCCTTTGTATGATTAGTTAACCTCATATTAAAATGCCTCACTATCCATTGTAAAACAAGAATGAGTTTAAGAAAACACAGTTATTATAACTCATCGTCAAAAATCCCCCACACAACACAAAAAAAGCCCCTGAACAAAGTTCAGGGGCTAGAAATAAAAGCTTGCGACGACCTACTTTCCCACTGGCTACCCAGCAGTATCATCGGCGATGGAGAGCTTAACTTCCGAGTTCGGAATGGGGTCGGGTGTGACCTCTCCTCAGTGGTCGCAAGCAAATTTAGCTTGCTTCGATGAGCAAAAATATATGGTTTAATAGAGAAGAATTTACCTTAACTTTAACCTATTGGGATTAAAGTTAAGGGAAGAGAAGAAAAATAAGTCGCACGATTTATTAGTACCGGTCAGCTGAGTATGTCACCACACTTACACCTCCGGCCTATCAACCAGGTGGTCTCCCTGGAATCTTTAGATGCAAAAGCATAGGGATAACTAATCTTGAGGCAGGCTTCCCGCTTAGATGCTTTCAGCGGTTATCCCTTCCGAACTTAGCTACCCTGCAATGCCGCTGGCGCGACAACAGGAACACCATAGGTTCGTCCACCCCGGTCCTCTCGTACTAGGGACAGACCCTCTTCAATTATCCTACGCCCACGGTAGATAGGGACCAAACTGTCTCACGACGTTTTAAACCCAGCTCGCGTACCACTTTAATCGGCGAACAGCCGAACCCTTGGGACCTGCTTCAGCCCCAGGATGTGATGAGCCGACATCGAGGTGCCAAACCGCGCCGTCGATGTGAACTCTTGGGCGCGATCAGCCTGTTATCCCCGGCGTACCTTTTATCCTATGAGCGATGGCCCTTCCATGCGGAACCACCGGATCACTAAGACCAACTTTCGTTCCTGCTCGACATGTCTGTCTTACAGTCAAGCTCCCTTATGCCTTTGCACTCAACGGCTGGTTTCCAATCAGCCTGAGGGAACCTTTGCAAGCCTCCGTTACTTTTTGGGAGGCGACCGCCCCAGTCAAACTACCCACCAGACACTGTCTCCAAGCCGGATGACGGCGTTGGATTAGAATTCAAGACTATCAAGGGTGGTATTTCAAGGATGGCTCCACCGACACTGGCGTGCCGGCTTCAAAGCCTCCCACCTATCCTACACATGATAGCCCTAAACCCAATGTCAAGCTATAGTAAAGGTGCACAGGGTCTTTCCGTCTTACCGCGGGTAACCGGCATTTTCACCGGTAATTCAATTTCACTGAGTCTCTGGTTGAG
>NZ_OY763930.1:455000-550000 GCF_963667685.1 Maridesulfovibrio sp.
TTTGTTGCCTTCCCCGGACCCCATCCCCTCTTCCCAAAAGACGTTTTAGCTATGCTTCGCAAGCAGTTTTTCTATAGCGTCTTTTTAAATTAAACTCAGCGAAGCTTAATAAAAGTTTTAGGAGAGTCCAGAGAACCCTTTTCCAAAAGGGTTCTTTGGCCGCCGGAGGCAAATCAATTCATTCTTAAAAGCGCGATAGCGCATCAAATAAAAAAAGCGCGCCCCTTTCGAGGCGCGCGGATAATTATATATTTATGATGCTGTGTAAAGTGCCGGATTTTACCACCTGCGCGGAAGCCTGCGCTGTGCCCATTCGGAAAGGTAGGGCAGCAGTTCTTCGCCGAGCTGATGCAGGGGTACGATATTTCCTTCAATTATGATGCCTTGCGGAAACAAATTCATATCGTGATATTCTTTTGGCCCCTGAAAAGCGGTATTTTTGGCCAGCAGCACGGAAACATTAAGATCCTTGCAAAAGGCTATCAGTCCTTCCGGAAAGAAGGCCGCATCCTTGATATTTTTACCAAGAACTCGAAAAAGGGTCTTACAGATGGAAACAAAATGTTCACGGCGCAAAGGCTGGTGCATTGCGGCCACGGTCTCGTTGGAAACAAAAGTCACAACCTTGCTGGTCAGCGGCTCGTAATTTTTAGCGTCGCGCGCATCACCGAGAATTATTTCAGCAATGCCCAGTTCCTTGAAAATCTTATAACTCTGCAGGCCGACCATTTTATCATACTCAATACCGTAAAGGATAATCTTCTTGAATCCATTACGGCGGGCATGAATATGCTGTGCAAGCAGAAGAATTCCGGTCCCTGTTCCAATATCCAGACCGACATATTCCTCCTGCTCAAGGAGTTTTGGAGAAATATTCTGAGTAACTATAGAACGAATGATATGACTGGTTTTGGTAATGTCTGCCAGCATCCGCAAAGAAAAAGACCACTGACGCAGGTAGTTCATCAGCTCTATGTCATCATCAGGTTCGTTGAGACTTCGGTGGCGGCTGAACATTTCACAAAGCTTGCTTACTTCTTCGAGCGGAACCGGCCTGTCAAAGCCGCCCTTATGTACGTAACAATAGAAAAATTTAAGGACCATTCCCATAATCATGGAATCGGAAATTCTAACCGAAGGATCACTCATGCGGTCAACATCCGCCATAAGGGATGTATCTGAATATAGAGAAGGATCAATGACCATCTCTTCCGGTCCCATGAAGGCATGGTGAATTTTACCCATTTCTAAAGTGCTCTGTTCCTGCATTTAACCACTCCTTACAAACATCATATACTAAAACCATGGAGGCACGCTTTACCTACTGCCGGAAAGGATGCACAGACTGTTCCCATTTGTTAAGAAGTATCATTTCTTTAGTATAAATATTTTCTAGACTTTTACATAACACACTTTTTTTATTATATTTTATTTTTTTAAAAAAACGCAAAAAAGGCCGTTTTCAAAAATGAAAACGGCCCGTAGAGGCAAAAAATTCCATCCGCAAGTGCACCCATAAAAATCCGGTATCGGCAAAAAAATTAAAACCGCCTATAGGAACTCTCTCCGGAATATTTTGCCCGGACAGCATCCACCACGTCCCTGTGGGCACGATATGGGTTGACCGGTTCAATCTTCTCGGTAAGAGGCTCAACACCGTGCTGCGGGAACCGTTCAATGTGCAGGTTGTATCCTTTGATCATAAGATTTTCCAGATTCACACTGTCCAGAACATTATAAGCAAGAAGAGTTTCAAGGGCGCGTTCATTCCCGTTCATTTCATACTCGTTCCAGAGGAGCACAGCAAAATACCCGTCCAACCCTTCAGCATCACCACGATCCATACCGAAATAATGCTCGATACCCTTAAGTCCGCCGGTGATCCCCAGAGCGCGGAAAACAAAACGCAAGTCAATATGGGCGGCTTCCACCTTGATCCCGAAATATTTTTCAATAAACGGCACATCAAAACATTTGCCGTTAAAGCTTACAATCAATGGATAACGGGCTATTTCATCCTCAAAATCATATAAATTCTTACCCTGAACGTAAGTCTTGATATCTTTCCCATTCCAGAGAGCAATGGTAGTTATATCGCAACTGTGGGCATCAGTCCCGGTGGTTTCAATATCAATATACGCTACATTCTCCCGGAAATGCGAATACATCCGCCACTGGTCTGATGCCGGCAGACGGTCCGCAAACCAACAGGCATCACTTTTAGCCAGTCTGCGTTTAGATTCATCGCACCCTTCTTCCAAAGCATATATTTTTGCTTCTGAGAGAGGAGGAGCAACGCCGCCTAAAATATCATCCCAGTCATTCACCCCGGCCTGCCAGATCTTGGCCTCGGTGGAGCTTCCTATTCCCTTCAGGTGACAAAATGTTCTTTCGAGCATTTAAAAACAAACCTATTTTCAAATAGTTAAAAATCAAAATCCGCAACACGGACCAATTATTATTCTATGCGACACGAAATAACCGTACACAAAGGAGAGGATTATCCAGAATCTTCACCTTAGTCCAGCAATTACGTAACATTGACATTAATCCGCCACTGACCATACATATATAGTCGATAAAAAGACGGTCCCGTTAATAATAGCTGCTATGGAAAAATTAACAATGGATAAATTTAATTTTCAATACATCATTGGACTGATTCAGGCGGAAGTGCTCGTTCCTATGAACAAATTTCTGACCACACTGCCCCAGGAAACATTGTATCTCATTCTGGCTGCAGCAGGTTTGATAGCGCTGTTGGCGGCAGTTTCCGCCTTTATTCTGATGCGGCCCAAAAGCAATAAGGAAAAAGCTCCGCAGGGACCAACCGACTTCGTTCAATTTTTCCAGAAAACAGGAACAATTATGGATATAGCTCTAGCCGGCCAGCACAATGAGGTGCTGGGACGTGCTGTGCTGACAGCCGTGAAACCTGACAGTATCCGCATGGAGATTATTGAGGAAAACGGTATTTCCATGCTCAATCCTCCCGCAGAAATAACCCTTATGTTTCCACCGGAAAAAAGCATGTCCGGGAAGGTGAATTCCTTTCGCTCAAAAATCAGTTCACTGAAATGCGACAAGGATGGCTGCGGCAGGATGACCCTTACACCGCCCTCCAAATTCGCATTGATCAAACGGCGCCGTCATAAGCGGAAAAGGGTTGTTGACCAGCAGTTCATCAGAGTCAAACTCTGGCTTGGAACTGCGGACTCAAATGACACATCGTTTATAGACCGCATCCCGGATCTGGCAGTTAATTCATATGATCCCCGCTCCACAGGACACGAGGAGAATCAGGTAATCAATATATCGAAAGGCGGAATAGGCGTGGGAGCATCAGCAGGACTCGTGGAATCAAAATTCAACACAGATGACGATGTTTTGATCAGCATATTCATGTTTAATTTCCGGCAGAAAATTTTCAAACCTTATTGGTATGCCGGAAAAATCCGCACCATTGAACGCATGGACAGCAGTACATGCCGGGTTGGAGTCGAATTCACAGGCAGCGGCAAGATGCGTGACGAGAACGAACAGCATATTGACTGGACGAGAATGTAGCTTCCAAAACACAAAAATCCCCGCAGACCCTAAAAGTCAACGGGGATAATTGTACCGTAGTTACGCAGAAGGACAATCTATGACTCGTTCTGCGGTTATCCAACCTTGTTGATATAACGATTGGCTACCAAGGGGGTGCCGCGCGCGACACTGCCGTACCCCTTGAAGCGGGTGCTTTCCTGTTTAACCCGCCCGATATCCTTCCTGAGAGATTCATGAAGCTTTTTAGCTTCGGCTGTGAGCTGTCCCTGCAGGTTTTTAAGCTGGTTAAGTTTTTCCAAAATCTGGTCCAGACTCACGCTCTCTTTGGTTTCAAGAGCCTTAGCAGTGAGCACACCTCTTCTTTCTGCGGCATCAAAGGCATCATCGACTTCACCTGCCACCAGAAATTTCAGTTCTTCGTGTCCAATCTCAAGAGCCTGATCCAGAAGTTTCAAAGCTTCAGCCATAACAGTCTACCTCGCTGATACCTCCCGAAGATCCTCGCGAATAATGGAGATAACACTCTTCCATTTTTCAACGGAAGGCAGAAATTCATATTCAAGCAAATCAGCCAGCAAAATCCAGTCCTCATTTTCAAGGACTTCGGTCATTTCAGTGAAAAGACCGGAAAAATCTTCCACTATCTTTTCGAAATCAGCGTTGTGTTTAATGGAGAACTGATCACGCAGATTGCCAACCATACCGAGGAAATCCCTGACAACATCAAGAAGATCCTGATAAAGTTCGAGAGCTTCAGCATCGTCTGCCTGTCTGAAAAGCTCCGCAACCTGTTTTCCGCCACCGGCCATGATGTTTACTACCTTGTACAGCTCAAGGGTGATGCTGCTGGCCATTTCCACAGCGGAAGTGCTTATGATTTCAAGGCTATCTATCTCTGAGGTATCAATATCTTCAGACTGATTGGGGTAAATTTCGCTGAAATGTTCATCGTTAACCTTCACATCTGTAACGATGCGGTCTTTGAGATGTCCGGATTCCAGAACCTTATCAAAGATCTGCTCAAGGTTGTCAAAACTTCTGATATCTAATTCAGTTTTTGTTCCATCAATAACGATCATGGTGACTCTCCTCCTAAAATAGGTACGTAATTTTTTCCGGTTGGTCCGGTACGCCATGTTTCATACAAGACTCATGCCAACATCACTCAACAATTCCGATAATGGCATTAACCAAAGATGTATAAACTGACATCTGATGTTTTAAACCCGCCATGCTGTCATGGGCACGAGACTCTACAGCCCACATGGAGGAAAGCACGGAAAGCTCAGGACATGAGGAAAGGATATCTTGTATTCTTTGTAAGTTAGCCAAAAATTTAATTTTCATACCTTCAACGGGGTTTGCCTCTAAAAGCAGCGCCTGTTTACTCATCAAGAACAAAACATCCCGACAGTCACCAAGAGTCTTCAGCAATCTGGAACGAAGGTCGGCGGAGAACTCAACTCCCGTGAAGTGAACAGCGGACAAATCTTCTCCGTCAAGAAAACGTCGGTATAGTTCACGCTGCAAGACAATCCATTTATGACGGTCTGTCTGCTCATGGCCGGACAGTGAGCTTAGGCATATGTGACCAAATTCATCTCGTCCTGTCAGATAAGCCCGCGCACCCATATTTTCTATCAACGGCCATTTACCGTCATCAAGAAATGAAGAAACTGCCGCAAAAACTGTATCCGGCTCAACCTTCCTGCGGCAAAGATGCTCACAAAAACACTTCTGACCGAAAGGGCATGGGTGGCAATCAAGGTCAGGCTCAAAACAGCACACCCCTTCCGCGGCAGGTCCGGTATCCCAAGGCTGGGCCGTGGCCAGAAAAATCGCAGCCAGCGGGGTACCAGAACCGGCGGCGAGATGCATGGTCCCGGTATCGTTGGTCACCAGCAGATCAAGACGCCGCAGAACTGCGGCAAGTTCCTGCAATGATGTTGCACCCATGAGATTCACTGCCGGGAAATTAGCCCCTTCCTGAATACGCTTTCCTAGTTCTTTCTCGTTTTCAGTTCCCAGAAGAACCGGGACCCTGCGCTTCTCTTTCCAGAGCCTGAATCCAAGCTCCCTGAAATATTCAACAGGCCAGCGCCTGCGTTCTTCACTGGCTCCGGGCTGGAAACCTACAAAGCCTTCAGCTCCGGGCTCGGGATTCTCCAGCATCTTCAACGCCGCTATTTTCATTTCCGGTGACGGTTCCGCCAGCGTAAACGGTGCTGTTTCATCTATCCCGGCCACTTTGCTGAAAAGGTCAACAACATTGAACGGGCTGGAACCACGGTTTGCCGAAGCCATTTGCAGGAATCCTGCCCAGCGTGAAGTATCAGCATTAAAGCCGAGCTCATCCATGGCAAAACCACGTACCTCGCGGCCCTTGCGGAGCCTCAAGGTTATCAGCCGGGAAGAAACTGAAGGAGTGAGGTTGATAACTAAAGACGGATCAAATTCATTTTCGATTTCTGCGCAATACGATTCAAAAATATTGATTGCTTCACGCCAATCGCGGTCAAGAGCAGCCAGCAGGGAAGCCCCGGGCAATGGAAAGGTCCGCGACACGTTGCGCAAAAGCTGCATTGTCCCGGCAAAATTTTTCAGACACATGACTCCGACTTTATAACCCTGATCTGCCAAAGCGGTTATTATCGGCTGAGTCTGCAACAGATCCCCGAAGCGGGTAAGATTTATGACTAGCGCTTTCATATATGTGGCCTCCGGCGGCCCTGCCGGGGGCCTTAAACCCTTTGCCAAAAGAGTTTAAGAATCCCAAAACCTTTTATCAGGCTTCGCCGCTTTGTTTATTAAATTTGTATTTATTTAAGGGTATACCGTAACTGTACAGACTTGCGCAACAACCGCAAACGGTATCTGCGACAGGTAAACGGTTCGATGTTTCCGCCAAACGGTTTCAGGCTCCGACCGGCTGATTTATTTCACCGTTTATCGAAAAGCGTGTGCAAGTATCAACGAAAATGTATATAACCCTATGCATCCGGTAAGATTTATTTTGCTGGCACTTGCACTAAAAAACATCCTCAGGAGGCCACCTTATGACTGAAGAACAAAAAATTGAAAGTCTCTCCAAAGAAAGCAGAATCTTTACACCTCCTGCCGATTTCCCTGGCGCATGCGTGAAAAGCCTTGAAGAGTACAAGACCATCTATGACCGTTCAATTAATGACATGGAAGGATTCTGGGCTGAACGCGCAGACGAACTGCTGACCTGGGACAAAAAGTGGGACAATGTTCTTGATTACGACTTCGACAAACCGGAAATCAAATGGTTTGAAGGCGGCAAGCTCAATGCATCCGCCAACTGCCTTGACCGGCATATTAAAAATGGCCGCCGCAATAAAGCCGCACTTATCTGGCAGGGCGAAGAAGACCATGAAGTAAAAGTTTACACCTACGACATGCTGCACCGTGAAGTATGCCGCTTTGCCAACGTCCTGAAAAAAATGGGCGTGCAGAAAGGTGACCGGGTATCAATCTACCTGCCCATGATTCCGGAACTGGCGATCTCCATGCTGGCCTGTGCACGGATAGGCGCCCCCCACTCCATTATTTTTGCAGGATTCAGTTCCAACAGCCTGCGCGACCGCATAAACGACTGCGGTGCAAAAGTTCACATCACCGGTGACGGTGTTCTGCGCGGCGGAAGAAAAATTCCGCTGAAACCAAACTCCGATGAAGCACTCAAAGAGTGTCCCTCAATTGAACAGTGCATAGTTGTCCCCAGAGCTGGCAATGAAATAGAAATGATTGAAGGTCGTGACCGTCTCTGGTCAGAGCTTATGGAAGACCCGGAAATTACAGATAAATGCCCGTATGAACTGATGGATTCCGAAGATCCGCTTTTCATCCTCTACACCTCCGGCAGTACCGGAAAGCCCAAAGGGGTGTTTCATACCACCGGCGGGTACATGACCTATGCTGCGCACACCTGCCAGTGGGTATTCGATCTTAAAGATGATGATGTGCATTGGTGTACTGCTGACATCGGCTGGGTTACAGGACACTCATATATCGTTTACGGCCCTCTGGCTCTCGGTGCCACCAGCATCATGTTCGAGTCAGTTCCCACTTACCCGGACCCGGCCAGATTCTGGCAGGTCTGCGAAAAGTTCAGGGTCAATATATTCTACACCGCCCCCACCGCCCTGCGCGCACTTATGAAGGAAGGCGATCAGTGGACAAAGAAATACGATCTCTCCAGTCTGCGCATTCTCGGTACCGTCGGGGAACCGATCAACCCTGAAGCGTGGATGTGGTATCACGAAAAAATCGGTGATGAAAAACTGCCCATCGTTGATACATGGTGGCAGACAGAAACCGGCGGGCATATTCTTTCCCCGCTGCCCTATGCCACACCGCTCAAACCCGGCTCGGCCACCCTCCCGCTACCCGGAATTGATGCTGTAATTGTGGACCGTCACGGCGAAGAAGTCGGTCCCAATGAAGGCGGTTTTCTCGTCATCCGTAAACCGTGGCCCGGCATGCTGCGCGGGGTCTGGGGCAATCAGGAACGGTTCAAACAGCAATACTTTGAAGGCTTCCCCGGCGTATACGAATCCGGGGACGGAGCCCGCAGAGATGAAGACGGCTACTTCTGGATAATGGGCCGCGTTGATGACGTAATCAATGTTTCAGGCCACAGACTTGGAACTGCCGAAATCGAATCAGCACTGGTTTCCCATCCGGCAATCTCCGAAGCAGCTGTTGTGGGCATGCCTCACGAGGTGAAAGGCCAGTCCATCTACGCCTATGTGACCCTAAAGTCCGAATATGACGAAGATGACGATCTGATCAAAGATCTGCGCACGCATGTCCGCAAGGAAATCGGTCCCCTTGCTGCTCCGGAAGTGATCCAGTTCGCACCTTCCCTGCCCAAAACCCGCAGTGGCAAGATCATGCGCCGAATCCTGCGCAAGATCGTAGAAGGAGATACTTCAAACCTTGGTGATACTTCGACACTGGCTGATCCTTCGGTAGTGACCGATCTCATCGAAGGTTATGAAGAAATAATGAATCCATAAGTATGGCATAAGGTTGCCCGGAAGCCGCCCGGTTCTATAATGTCACCGGGCGGTAGTTCAGCAGCCCGCACTGTACCGGATGAGACCGGGGTATACGAAAAATGCTTCTATCTATTTTGGAAGGTGGCTATGGAAGCATCGTATATACCGGTCTATTTTTATGTCCGCTCTATTGCAAATAAACTCCATACTGCTACCATGGCAGTCATCAATTTATTTTCTATAAATTCAGGAGCAAGCAATGCGGAGAGAAATTCAGCATATTTTTTACGGCGAACCTGTGCATGAAGGTGCCGGGGTAAAAGTCCACCGCGCATTCGGATATTTCGAGGCTTCTCTTTTCGATCCCTTCCTTATGCTCGACGACTTTCGATCAGATAACCCGGAGGACTATCTTAAAGGTTTTCCATGGCACCCGCACCGGGGAATTGAAACAATTACCTACATCTTAAAAGGTGACGTTGAACACAGCGACAGCCTTGGCAACACTGCCATTACGGCTGCCGGAAGCGTGCAGTGGATGACGGCGGGTAGCGGAATCATCCATCAGGAAATGCCACAAGGTGATGCAAACGGGTCTATGCACGGATTTCAGCTTTGGGCAAATTTAAGCTCACAAGACAAAATGGTCGACCCCGAGTACCGGGAAATAACCTCAGCAGAAATTCCGGTTATAAAACGCGAAGACGGCAGCATTATCAAGATCATTGCCGGAGAAATTGACGGGACCAAGGGACCGGCCCGCGGAATAGGAATTGATCCTGAGTATCTTGATATAACCATTCCCGCTGCATTTGAATTCACCCATCCCACCAAACGCGGATACACTGCTTTCATTTATGTAACAGCAGGTAAAGGGGAAATTAACGGTCAGAAAGTCGAAAACCGTTCACTTATACTTTTCGAAGATGGTGATGAATTATCCATAAGTTCCGGGGATGCTCCCCTGAGTTTTCTGCTTCTGACCGGAAAACCCATTAATGAAGAAATTTTCTGGCGCGGACCAATTGTGATGCATACTGCCGAAGAACTGGAAAAAGCATTTCAGGAATACGAACAAGGGACTTTCATCAAACATTCTAAGTAGTCTCCCAAGGAGAGTAGACATGAATCAATCTCGCTGTGAATGGGCGCAACACGAACTGGAAATAAACTACCACGATACCGAATGGGGTGTTCCCCTGCATGACGATCAGCGTCATTTCGAATTTATAATCCTTGAGGGGGCACAAGCCGGACTTTCATGGCTGACCGTACTGAAAAAGCGGGAAAGCTACCGTCTGGCTTTCGCAAATTTTGACCCTGCAAGAGTAGCCCGCTTTGATGAAAATAAAATAGAACTGCTACGCCAGAATGAGGGGATCATCCGTAACAAGCTTAAAATTAATTCGGCAGTTCGCAATGCACGGGCTTTTCTGGAGATCCAAGAAAAATTCGGCAGCTTCGATAATTACATATGGCAGTTCACAAACGGGAAGACAATCCAGAACAACTGGAAATCACTAAGCGAAGTTCCCGCCAAAACACCTGAAGCGGAAGCAATGAGCAAGGACCTGAAAAAAAAGGGTTTTAATTTCGTAGGCCCGACAATCTGCTATGCCTACATGCAGGCCACGGGAATGGTTAACGATCATCTGGTCAGTTGTTTTCGCCACCAGGAATTGCTTGAAGCAGAAAAAGGATGAACACAGGCGTGGCAAAACTTGACACACTGCCACTCAGACACTAATTCTTACGAGTTGCCATAGCGCACCCAAAGTGAACCGGAACCGGATTTGAGAAAAACCGTCCGGTCTTTTTTTTCTACTGAATTTTTAACAGGCATACACGGCCGCAATCGGTCCCGCCTGGCAAGGAGAATACTAAATGGCTTACGATGTAAAACTTTTCAAACTGATTAACGGTGACATGGTCATCGGTAAATGGGACGCAGAGAGCAACCAGATCAAAGATCCCGCAGTGCTCCAGACTGTTCCATCCCAGCAGGGTGTGCAGATGATGATCCTGCCATACGGCTACCCCTTTGATAACGAAATCGAAGGTGAAATCGACGGACGTCACGTTATCTACGAATACAAGAACTGCCCCGAAGATGTTTCCACCAAATACCTCGAAGCATCCAGCAACCTGACCCTTTCCTCCGGCGGACTCGGCGGCATGGGCGGCGGAAATATTTCCGATATTTCTGAACTGCTGAAAAAATAATTCAAGAAGCCTCCGGCGGGTCAACAGACGGTCCCTGCCGGAGGCCCTAAATACTTTTTGTAAAAAGGGTTTGTTACACTGCCGCTATCTCTAAGACTCGCGGAAGACCGCTCGCCTAGGAGCTAGTGCAGGAATCCCAAAAACGTCTATTAAGGCTTCGCCGTCTTTTTGTTTGAGATACGCCTTTTAGCTCTACTTGCGAAGCATATCAAAAAGTTTTGGGGGGATGGGGGCCGGGAAACTTTTCCCCAAATTTACTCTTCTCCATCCGCCGGAGTCATCATCAAAAAATCAACAAATATAGGGTTTAAGTTTTGAAAAAGCTGCTTCCCCTTTTACCCCGTCCGACCCGCTATCTGGGTTCTGAATGGGGTTCGGTCCACAAGGACCCTGCTAAGGTCAAGGCTCATATAGCCATTGGTTTCCCGGATCTTTATGAGATCGGCATGTCCTATCTCGGCCAGAAGATACTGTATGAAATTGTTAACCAGCATGAAGATTTTTACGCCGAGCGCGTGTATACTCCGTGTCTGGAAACAGCGGAAATCATGCGCGAACACGGCGAACTGCTGGCCACACTTGAAAGCGACACTCCGCTTAAGGATGTGGACGCACTGGGAATCAGCCTGACTCACGAGCTTTGCTACACAAACGTGCTATACATGCTCGATCTTTCCGGAATTCCGCTCAAGTCCGCTGACCGCGACGATTCCTGTCCTTTGGTCATAGGTGGTGGCGGTGCCTGTTTCAACGCCGAACCCGTTGCAGACTTCTTTGATGTGATAATGCTTGGTGACGGCGAAGAATCCATCATTAAGGTCATGAGCATCATTGCACAGTGCAATGAGCAGGAATTGGGACGAAAAGCGCGGCTGGAGAAACTGGCCGAACTGCCCGGAATATATATTCCGGAATTTTTCGATCCGGAGAATCCCGGTGATTTTTTTGTTGAAAAGGCTGTGGTGGAAGATTTCGAACCTATCCCCTTTCCCAAAGAACAGATTCTGCCTTATGGTCAGGTTATCCACGACCGTCTGACCATGGAAATCGCACGAGGCTGCACCCGTGGCTGCCGATTCTGTCAGGCCGGAATCATTTATCGTCCGGTACGTGAGCGCACCCCGGACACCCTCACCAAAACCCTTATGGAAGGTTTGGAAGAAACCGGTTACGAAGAGACATCATTTCTATCATTAAGTACAGGCGACTACTCAGCTCTGGATACCCTTTTCGCCAAGTCGTTCGATAACTGCGCCGCTGAGCAGATATCTATTTCTCTGCCATCTCTGCGTGTAGGTTCTCTTTCAGAACCTATCATGGAGCGTATAGCCACTATCCGCCGTACCGGAGCAACCCTGGCCCCTGAAGCAGGAAGCCAGCGCATGCGTGACGTAATAAACAAGGGCATCACAGAACAGGCACTGCTGGATCACGCGCTGATGCTATATGAAAACGGCTGGCAGAACATCAAACTCTATTTCATGATCGGCCTGCCCACCGAAACTTTTGAAGACCTCGATGCCATTGTCGACCTTTGTGTAAAAGTCCGCGACGTGGCCGGAAAACATATCAAAAAACTGAATATTACCGCTGCTGTGTCGCCCTTTGTGCCAAAGCCCCATACCCCGTTCCAGTGGGAACGCCAGATTTCACTTGAGGAAATCAGCGAACGGCTTGATTACATGCGCGATAAATTCAGCATGCATAAGCGCATCAAAATGAAATCCCACATTCCCCGCATGACCTTTCTTGAAGGAATCTTCTCTCGGGGCGATCGTAGACTGGGCCCCGTAGTTGAGAAGGCCTACGCAAAAGGAGCTCTTTTCTCAAGCTGGAAAGACCACCTCAAACTTGAACCCTACCTCGAGGCAATGGAAGAGGAAGGGCTTGATCCTGAAGAATTCACCGGCGCGAGAGATCATGACGCCCGCCTGCCCTGGGACCACCTTTCCTCCGGGGTCAGCAAACGCTTCCTGTTGGCAGAACTCAAACGCGGTATCTCTGAAAAAATAACCGGAGACTGCCGTTACGAAGAATGCCGCAATTGCGGAGTATGTAACTTCGACGGTCGTAAATCCCTGCTTTCAAAGCAGGCTGAAACAATGGATCTGCGCCCCAAAATGGTATTTGAAAGCCGCGACCAGACCGAAGATGTTCCTCCTTTTGTACAGGAAGAAAAACCGGACCTCGGCATTAAAGGAAGCAATTTCCGTCTTTGGTACACCAAGACCGGAACCTCGGCCTACCTTTCGCAACTGGACCTGCAACCTGTAATTGAAAGGGCCATGCGCCGGGCCGGACTGCCGCTGACATTCTCGCAGGGCTTCCATCCCATGCCGCGCATGTCATTCGGACGGGCACTTCCCGTCGGCGTGGAAAGTTTGAAAGAATGGATGAACATTATGCTGCGCACCAAAATCAGCGCGCAGGATCTATTGGAGCGCCTAAATAAGCAGATGCCTATGGGCATGAAGATTGTCGGTGCTGAAGCGCTCAATCTTTCCAAAAAACAGCAGCACCCGGAAGTGGAAGATTTCACTCTTATTTTCACCTGCTCCGAGGATGAAGCGGAAGATAAATTAAACAGATTGCGCGAATATGCCCAGTCGGATGAGTATATCGTTTCACACACCACTAAGAAGAAGGTCAAAGATAAAAATATTCGCCCCATGCTGGTTAATTTCGAAGAGCTGAACGGCCGAACTTTGAAAATGACCTTCAACTGGACCACCATGTACATGAGTCCGGTCAAGATGATAGCTGCCATATGCCCCGGAACAACCCTGCTGGACTACAACCTGACTAAAACCGACCAGCGATTCGAGTAACCAGACAAGATAACAGACAAGAACAAATCCCCCGCATACTCGTATGAGAATGCGGGGGATTTGTTTATTTAATCCAAAGCAGCACTTTGACAGAGAACTGAAAATAGTCTTTATTTTTATCAATCATAAATGCAGGAATATTCAAAACGCAAAGGAACAAATATGAATGCGCCCATGCATAATCCCAGCCAGCCCCTCCCCCATAGAAGAAAAATAAAATTGCTATTAGTCGAAACCCTAGGCTGGTATGGAACAATTGCCATTATATTGGCCTACATTCTGGTTAGTTTCGGCATGCTTGATTCCAAGGAACCAGCCTATCAGATATTAAATCTCAGCGGAGCAGTCGGCATAATTTCTATTTCACTTCATAAAAAAGCCTACCAGCCTGCGGTCCTCAATATAATCTGGGCAGCTATCGCGCTGGTGGCAATCGTTAAGGCCATATGGTGATACCACCGGCCGAATCCGAAAGCTGAACCATGTCCAGGACTACCGTCCGCAGCAAGGACAAACAGAAAACAGAACGTTAAAAGCTGTCTGGCTACCAAGTCCAGAACGGCGGGCCATCCTTTGTTATATCCATATTGATTACCTTGTAGGCATCGCGGGTCTCTTCATGTGCTCGTTTTATGTTGATGATTACCGGAGCCGCGCCAAGCCCTACGGTGGTGAACTCAAACCGCCAGCGTCCGAAATCACCCATCAGGCCGGACTCAGGTTTGATAATTGTAAACTTATCCAGACTTACGAGTTCCGGGTCGAATGAAACCCCGGCAAACTGATATCCACCGGACCCGGGATTACGCATTTCGAAAGCAAGCTTCTCACCCGGCATAAGTCCAAGGTTGATCTCATGTCTTCCGTCCAGATCATACCCGGCAATTGAATCTGAAAAAGGATTCATGGAAGAACAGCCGCTACACATAAATGTCAATAAAAGCAGCCAAAACACGCCACGGAACGAATTATATTTTTTTATTCTCATAAATTTTGCATTTTTATATGTCTTTTACGACACCAATGTTAACAAATAATTTTTTACAAAACATTTCAGCAAGTTAAACATTTGAGAAAAAGCTGAATCAAGTGTAATAATATTAAGCGCATACGGCAAGGGGAAGCCGTAGCCTGTAACAGTTTTAACTGTTATAATACTCATTTCGATGTGCGCTATTTCTGGATGTTCCCGAAATGTGGCGCTTGATGCTTTTATCACAGTATTTACCATTTCTAAGGAGTGTGAGGATGAAACGTTCACTACTGTTTCTTGCGCTTGTTGTTATTCTGAGTCTCGGACTCGCCGGATGCAGCGCGGAAAAAAAAGAAGAGGCCCCTGCCAAAAAGGAAACCACTGAAGCAGCTCCCGCTGCCGCAGCGGGTAAAACCCTTAAACTGGCTATGGATGCCGACCCTGTCTCCCTTGACCCTCATGTACAGCTTTCCGGTGGTATGCTTCAGTACTCCCACATGGTTTTCGATCCTCTCGTACGCTGGGCGAAAGACGGTTCATTCGAACCACGCCTTGCTGAAAAATGGGAACGCATCGATGATAAAACCATGCGTTTTCACCTGCGTAAAGGTGTGAAATTCCATTCAGGCAACCCCTTCACTGCTGAAGACGTTGTCTGGACAATCAACCGCCTCAAAAAAAGTGCTGACTACAAAGGACTTTTCGAGCCTTTCCTGCCCGCAAAAGCAGTTGATGCCAACACAGTTGATATCATCACCAAGGAGCCTTACGGCCTCCTCCTGAACATGGCTACCTATATTTTCCCCATGGACAGCAAATTTTACTCCGGCATGGATGAATCCGGCCAGCCCAAAGATGCTATCGTTAAAACCGGTCCTTCCTTTGCCAACGTTAACGAATCCGGTACCGGTAAATACGTGGTTGCCGAACGTGAACAGGGTGTACGCGTTGTATTCAAGACTTTTCCCGAATACTGGGACAAAGCCGGTAACGTTGATACCATCATCCTGACCCCCATTAAAAACGACGCCACTCGTGTAGCTGCCCTGCTTTCCGGAGACGTTGATTTCATTATGCCCGTTCCCCCACAGGATCTGAAACGCGTTGAATCAACAGAAGGTTTACAGCTCGTAACCATGTCCGGTTCACGCATCATTACCATTCAGCTGAATCAGAAACGCCAGAAACCTTTCCAGAATCCTAAAGTCCGTCAGGCTATCGTATACGCTACCGATAACACCGGTATCGTGGACAAAGTTATGAAAGGCTTCGCAACTGTTGCATGCCAGCAGGGCCCTGAAGGATTCGCAAGCTACAATGCAGAACTCAAGCCCCGCTACGACCTTGAAAAAGCCAAGCAGCTCATGAAGGAAGCCGGCTACGAAAACGGTTTCGAGTGCACCATGATCGCACCCAACAACCGCTACGTTAACGACGAAAAAATCGCTGAAGCATTCGTTTCCATGCTCGGCAAAATCGGTATCAAGGTTAACCTGAAGACCATGCCGAAAGCCCAGTACTGGGATCAGTTCGACGCACAGGTTGCCGATATCCAGATGATCGGCTGGCACCCCGATACCGAAGACTCCGCCAACTACACTGAGTTCCTGCTCATGTGCCCCAATAAAGAAACCGGTTACGGCCAGTACAACAGCGGTAACTACTGCAACCCTGAAGTTGATGCCCTTATTATCGGCACCCAGACTGAAACAGATATTGCAAAGCGTAGCGCAATGCTCCAGAAAGTGGAAAAAATCCTCTACGACGAAGCAGCATTCGTACCCCTGCACTGGCAGAACCTGTCATGGGCTTCCAAGGACGGTATGAACACCGAAGAAATCGTAAACGTACAGAACTTCCCCTACTTCGGAGACCTCGTCATCAAGTAGTGAAGATTACTGCATAATACTAAATCCAAAGGGAACTCCGCGCCGGGGTTCCCTTTGATGCGTTTAAAACACGGTTAATTCATTTAAATTTTCCTGACATGGATTCCGAAGGGGACATCCCTTTGGCCGCCGGAGGCGAAATAAATTCGTCAAAAGCGAGAAGCGCCTCAACTGTTTGCCGTCTGGAGTTAAATAAAAAATGTTTGCTTTTATAGTCCGCAGGATCGCACAGGCGATCATTGTAATGCTTATCATCAGCTTCATCGGCTTTGCCATCAAGCAAAGCTTCGGTGACCCGGTGCGCGAGATCACCGGCGTATCCGTGTCCGCTGCTGAAAGAGAGAAAATCAGGGACGAACTAGGTCTAAACGACCCGTTCCTAGTTCAATTCAGCCGATTCATGCAGGGAGCAGTCAAGGGAGATATCGGCCGTTCTTTCTTCTACAAGAAATCAGCCCTTGCTGTAATTCTCAACAAGGCCCCGGCCACACTGGAACTGGTCATGTGCTCCGCGCTGATCATTGTTCTTTTCTCCATCCCGCTGGGTATTTACTCGGCCATCAAGCCCAAAGCTTTTTTTTCGCGGTTTGTCATGGGCGGGTCGATTGTCGGAGTTTCGATCCCGGTATTCCTTACCGCAATCCTCATGATTTATATTTTTTCAGTCGAACTGCACTGGCTCCCCTCGTATGGCCGTGGGGAAACAATTAATCTCGGTGGTTGGCATACCGGATTTCTGACTATTGACGGCTGGAAACACCTTATTATGCCTTCCATTGCCCTTTCCTCCATCATGCTCCCTCTCTTCATCCGGCTTATCCGTTCCGAAATGATGGAAGTTCTTGAGAACGACTATATAAAATACGCATGGGCCAAAGGTTTAATGCCCAAACGGGTCTGGATTGTCCACGCTTTCAAAAACACCCTGCTCCCGGTCATAACTGTAGGCGGTGTCCAGCTGGGAACAATGATCGCCTTTACCATCCTCACTGAAACCGTTTTCCAGTGGCAGGGTATGGGCTTCATGTTCATCGAAGCCGTTGAACGCGGAGATGCTCCGCTCATGGTGGCCTATCTTATGGTTGTCGGACTGATATTCGTAGTTGTTAACACCGTGGTTGACGTCATTTACGGACTAGTCAACCCGCAGGTCAGAATCACGGGGCAAAAATAAATGAAAACCAGATCACGCTGGCAGAGATTCAAAGAATCGTATTTTCTGCACGATTTTCTGCACGACAAAGTTGCCCTCACAAGCTTCATCATTCTGGTCGTGCTCTTGTTCGCAGGCTTTGCGGCTCCACTCGTGGCACCATCCAATCCATACGATGCCAATAACATCAACATCTTAAATTCGGAGATTCCGCCTTCCTGGCTTCCCGGCGGTAATCCTGCTTTCCTGCTCGGCACCGACGCACAGGGCCGTGACCTCTATTCCACAATGCTTTATGGAATGCGGGTTTCCCTTATTATCGGTATCGGTGCTGTGGCCCTGCAGGCCTTCCTCGGAATCATGGTCGGGCTGGTTGCCGGTTTTATGGGCAAAAGAGTGGAATCCATCCTTATGCGCGTGGCTGACGTACAGCTTTCTTTTTCCACTTACATGGTCGCAATTTTCATTTCAGCTATCTTTCAGGCTGCATTCGGAGTTGCAAAATACGAAGAGATTGCGATCCCGCTGCTGATTCTGGTCATCGGCTTTGCTGAATGGCCACAATATGCGAGAACAGTGCGTGCTTCCGTACTGGCTGAAAAGAAAAAGGAATACGTGGAAGCGGCAAAGGTCATCGGACTTTCTCAAAAAAGAATAATGTGGCGTCATGTGCTGCCGAATACCCTTTCTCCGGTATTCGTCATCTCCACTATTCAGGTAGCTAACGCGATCATGAGTGAGGCCGCCCTTTCCTTTGTAGGACTGGGAATGCCTGTTACACAGCCTTCTCTGGGATCGCTGATCAACGTCGGCTTCGAATATATCTTCAGCGGATCATGGTGGATAACCATGTTCCCCGGCATTGTCCTTGTCGTACTTATTCTGGTCATCAACCTGCTTGGCGACTGGCTGCGCGACTTCCTAAACCCGAAACTGTACAAGGGGTAATTAAGTGCAACCGCTTCTTGATGTTAAGAACTTAAGTGTCGAGTTCGCATTGCGCCAAGGCCCTCTTGAGGCAGTACGCAATGTCAGCTTTAATTTAGAGAAAGGTGAAAGACTTGGTCTGGTCGGTGAATCTGGAGCCGGTAAATCAGTCACTGGATTCTCAATCATAAACCTCATTTCCAAACCCGGCTATATCTCAAACGGTTCAATCATGTTTGAAGGGCATGATCTTGCTAAAATGCCCTTTGAAAAAATGCGCGGTATCCGTGGCAACCGCATTTCCATGATCTTTCAGGACCCGATGATGACCCTCAACCCGGTCCTCACTGTGGGCACCCAGATGGTTGAAACCGTGCTGGCCCACAGAAACGTAACCCGGAAGGAAGCTGAAGAAATAGCGCTGGAAAAACTGCGCAAGGTTTATATTCCTTCCCCCCGCAAACGGCTGGCCCAATACCCGCATGAATTCTCCGGCGGTATGCGTCAGCGCATCGTTATCGCTATTTCGCTCCTGACCGATCCGGCCCTGATCATCGCCGACGAACCGACCACCGCACTGGATGTTACCATTCAGGCCGAGATCATGGACCTGCTGCTGGAACTATGCAAAACCGACAACATGGGATTGATTCTGATCACCCACGACCTTGCCGTTGTTTCGGAAGTTACCCAGCGCATCGCGGTAATGTATGCAGGAGGAATCGTTGAAACAGGTTCCACCCGTCAGGTTACCGGAAATCCCGGCCACCCCTACACTCAAGGTCTTATCGCCGCGCTTCCCCAGTCCGGGGGGGCAGGTGACCGTTTGATGCAGATTCCCGGTGCCATGCCCTCACTAATGAACATGCCCGCAGGCTGTCCTTTCAACCCCAGATGCCAACACTGTACCGACATCTGTAAGCAGGAACGGCCAGAGCTTAAAGAAAATAAATCCGGCGTTATGGTGGCCTGCCACCATGCCGACAAGGTATAGTTCGTCATGCAAAACGATTCCCTCGTAAAAATAAAAAATCTGGTCAAACACTTCGATATTTCAGGCGGGCTGCTCGACCAACTTAAATTGGAAGCCGGACGGATCACCCGCAAGAAAACCATCGTCAAAGCTGTCAACAATGTCAGCTTTGAGATTAAACAGGGTGAAACCTTGAGCGTGGTTGGAGAATCAGGATGTGGTAAATCAACTTTAGCGCGAACAGTTATGGGCCTCTATCCGCCCAATTCAGGCGAAGTTTACTACGGCGGCCAGCGTATTGATAACCTGCCGCATGCAAAGATGCTGCCCTACCGCACAAAAATGCAGATGGTTTTTCAGGACCCGTACGCTTCGCTTAACCCGCGCATGACAGTACGCCAGATAATTGAAGAGCCTATCTATTTTCACAATCCGGGCATTTCAAGAGGCGACGCCAAAACCAAACTACATGAAGTTATGCGCAGTGTAGGCATGGACCCGGAATGGGCAGGAAATTATCCTCATGAATTCTCCGGCGGTCAGCGTCAACGCATCAGCATAGCCCGTGCGCTGGCGGTTGAACCTGAATTCATTGTCGCAGACGAACCGATTGCCGCGCTGGATGTATCCATTCAGGCCCAGATCCTGAACCTGCTCATGGATGCCCAGGAAGAACGCAACCTGACCTATCTGTTCATCAGCCATGACCTCTCGGTAGTTGAACACATTTCCACCCGCGTGGCGGTTATGTATCTGGGCAGTCTATGTGAGCTGGGTTCGGCCAAGGAAATCTTCGCCAACCCGCAACATCCTTACACAAGGGCACTGCTTTCAGCCATCCCGACCCTTGGTGGGGAAAAGAAAAAACATGTGCACCTTTCCGGTGACGTGCCGACTCCGATCAACCTGCCCCCGGGATGTGTATTCCACGGACGCTGCCAGTTTGCCAATGACCGCTGCCGGGAGGAAATCCCTATTTCACGCAATCTGGATAACGGCAGCCTCTGCGCCTGCCACGCCGTGGAAGAGGGAAGAATCTAGCGTCATCAACTTTTATTTGCCGATAACCAATATAGAAAGGCCCGTTTATAAATATTTGAACGGGCCTTTCTATATTGGCGAGACAGAAAGCAAAGTGATTAAAATGATATGCAGTAGCGGATTCATTGACTGACGTTCCTGATGTGTACTGCCAAACATAAAGGCCAATATAGGAAACAGCACTGCAACACAAAAATTGAAGCCCGAAGCTTATACAGATTTTACCGTCGCAGAAAATATCAAGCCCACACCCGGCCATTCAAAACTCATGAATGAGCCATTCTTTGCCCCAAATATATTCTAAGAACCATAAGAACAACAAACGCCCATAAGGTGTCTGTGGAAAGACCTCCTCCAGATACCTTTGAATTCAAGACTACAAACAGCTTGTCTTTCACCAAAAAGATTTCTAATCTATATTCCATAAAATCATACTTATAACAGTTCCGTTTAATACTTCACAATAACCGTGAGATATTATACTAAAACAATTGGCATGAATGATTTTTTCGTCTGAGAGGAGTAGATGAGCGAAATTTCTCAAGTTCTGGGTGTTTTTACTAAAAACATCAAAGATCACACCGGAGCAGGAGCTACCCTGCAGCGCTCTGAAAGCAAGACATTTTATTATGTAACACGCTCCGGCGTTGACACTTACCATGCTCAGCCACTTAATAAGCAGAACATCCCATCCGGACTGGTTATTACCCTCACCAAAAAAGAATTCATCACACAATTTACTCCGGAACTGAAGTACTACGAAAAAAAAACGCTTCCTGCTCTAAAATCACTGAAAGACAAGCTGGATAAAGGCGAAAAAAACTTCATGAGCGGAAACCTTGATGAAGCGGAACAATCTTTTGCTAAAGCTTTATTCCTTGACCCAGAAAATCCCAGAGCCAATCTCGGCATGGGCTCCGTTCAGTGCAGTAAAAATAATTTTGACAAGCTTTCCAAGATCATCAGCAAACTTCTGAATAACGACAGTGTCTTCATGGAAAGGCAACGTCATGAATTCAATCTCTTTGCCATCAGCTTACGCAAGGAATCCCTTTTTGAAGAAGCTATAACTTTTTATAACCGGGCAATCGAAATAAATCCCAATGATGAAAATCTGCATTTCAACGCAGCCCGCGCTTACTTTGATGCAGGTGACTTTGATAATGCACTGTCCCATTTGGATGAAGCCTTAGAGGTGTCCCCTGAACTTGGAGTGGCCTCCATGTTTAAAAAATATATCATCAAGCGGTTGGATAAATGATTACCCAGAAAGAAAAGCTTAAAGCACTCTGCACTCCCGGTTTGAAAATGACCATTGAACTCGGCGGATTGAACGAAAAGGCCCAGACAGTGGTTATCGGAGGAGACTTCATAAGGTCACTGATTGTCAAAGAACCCATGGTACATCATGCGGATAAACCCCTCTGGTCCGAATATCTGTATCCGGGCAATGAAGTTACCATCCGCTACATATATGACGGTATTGCCTCAGGTTTTAAAACCTCGGTAATCAGAATGATCAGTTCGCCAGACAGACTTCTTTTCCTTAAATATCCCAAGAGAATTGAGTCCTATAACCTGCGCAGACACAAAAGGGTTTCCTGTTTCATGGAGGCTCAAATTGCTAACGGCGAGAATAAAAATGTAGCAGTTATGGAAGACCTCAGCACAAGCGGGTGCTGTATTAGCTACATAACGGATACCAAAATGCCAGATCCAGAAATTGGCGATGAGATTAACGTTTTCTGTTCCTACTTCACAGAGGACAATAATTCTTATATCCCCTGCAAAATTCAACGTTGTACCAAAGATTCCAGAAAAACTATTCTAGGAATGACCTTTGAAAAGCCGTCACCGGAAATCCTTATCAAAATTCAGGACTACGTTGCTACAATTCTTTACCACACATAAAATTACAAAATACGAAAAGGCCCGGCTGCACACGCTGCCGGGCCTTTTCGTATTTTGTATCAACTAAATTTAATTTTTTTTATTACGGACAGTCAGCCCCAGATCAGAGAGCATAGTCAGGTCATGCTCAATGCCCTGACCTGCCACTGTCAGAAAATCACCAACCATAAGTCCGTTGCACCCAGCATGAAAAATGAAAGACTGTAGGGAGCGTAAAGCTGCGCGGCCCGCGGCCATACGAACTTCCGCATGGGGATTGACCAGCCTGAACATGGCAATGGTCAGCAGAATTTCAAGTGGCTGGAGAGGCTCAACATTTTCCAATGGTGTTCCGGGGATGGGAATCAGAAAATTGAGCGGGATTGAATCGACTTCCAGTTCAGATAAAGCCAGTGCCAACTCAACGCGCTGAGCATGGCTTTCGCCAAGACCAAGCAGACCGCCACAACAGACTTCCAGACCGGCCTTTTTTGCATCCCGCACAGTGCGCACCCGCTCATCATAGCTATGGGTGGTGCAGACATTAGGGAAATAAGATTCTGAGGACTCAAGGTTATGGTGATAGCGGACAACACCTGATTCACGCAACCTCTTTAAAGATTCGAAATCCATACAGCCCAGCGAAGCGCAATGGTTGAAGCCGTGTTCCGGCATGTCCTCAACAGCTTCACAGAGATGTTCAAGGGTTTTGCCCTTAAGAGCCCGTCCGCTGGTTACATAACTAAAAAATTCAAGAGGTGCCTGATCAGCCTTTGCAGCACATTTCTGAATCTCTTCCTTTTCCATAAGAGGATAAGTAGGAGCCGGAGTTCCTTTGAAATGGCTGGACTGGGCGCAAAAGGTACAGTCTTCAGAACAGTTGCCGCTCCTGACATTGGCAATAGAACAAAGGCTCACCTCACGCCCGAACCTGCGCACGGTCATAGTATGCGCGGCGTGAAGAATTTCTGCTAATTCCCCGTGGGAAGCACCTAGTACTGAAACAGCAGTATGCTCATCTATAGGTTCACCGCCATGAACAGCGTTCCACAAAGACTGTTTCTCTTTTCTATCCAATTTATATTACCCCTGAAGGCTGACCACTTCGCAAATAGCCGAAGTAAGGGCCTCAAGTTCAAGATTTGAAATAACATAGGGCGGCATCACATAAACAAGCTTGCCAAATGGGCGTACCCAGATGCCGCGCCTTACAAATTCACTCTGGATGGTGCCCATGTCAACCGGCTTTTTAAGCTCCACCACCCCGATGGCACCAAGACAGCGCACCTCGGCTACACAGCTTAACTTCGCGCAGGGAGCCAGACCTGAACGCAAGATCACGGCTATTTCCGCCACCCGCTCCTGCCAGTTGCTCTTTAGCAGCAGGTCAATAGAAGCATTGGCGACAGCACAGGCCAGCGGATTGCCCATGAAAGTCGGGCCATGCATAAATACACCGCCCTTTGAAGATATGCCTTCGGCAACTTCTTTGGTCGCGAGAGTAGCGGCCAGAGTCATCATACCACCAGTTATGGCCTTACCTACGCACATGATATCCGGACTGATCCCGGCCATTTCGCAGGCAAACATGGACCCGGCACGCCCGAATCCGGTTGCGATTTCATCACAGATAAGCAGAACACCATGCTCGTCACAGGCTTCCCGGACCCGCTTAAGATATTCGGGGGAATAAAACCGCATACCCCCGGCACCCTGCACTACCGGCTCCAGAATTACGGCCGCGAGTTCATTTGCATGGGCTTCAATCTTTGCCTTGAAATCAGCAAAATCCTCATCAGTACACCCGGCGTCAAAACCGCATTGCGGGGCCTCGGCAAAAATATGCTCAGGGAGCACCGAAGTAAACATGGAATGCATGCCGTTCACAGGATCACAAACCGACATGCACCCGATGGTGTCACCGTGGTATCCGTTGCGGACAGTCATTAACCGGTTCTTTTCCGGTTTTCCGGTGGCGTACCAGTATTGAATAGCCATTTTTATGGCCACCTCAACTGAAACAGACCCGGAATCAGCCAGAAAAACCTGTTGCAAAGGAGCCGGGGAAATCTCAACCAGTTTACGGGCCAGCTCCACCGCAGGTTCGTGGGTCAGGCCGCCAAACATGACATGAGGCATGGTTTCGGCCTGATCGCATAACGCTTTACGTAACACCGGGTGGTTATAACCGTGAATGGCGCACCACCACGAGGCCATGCCGTCAATAAGCTCTGTGCCGTCCTCAAGGATTATTTTAACACCTTCGGTACGCTTGGCCGGATAAACAGGTAATGGATTGGTCGCAGATGTATACGGGTGCCAGAGATGGTCCCGGTCAAATTCCAGTATGGACATGATGCCTCCGCTATTAAGCCTCAAGGGCTTTATCAATGAGTTCCCAGCATTTTGGATCACTGTGATCCCAATCTTCAATGTAGGGAATGGAAGCGATTACTTTTACTTCAGAAATCTTTTCAATAAACCGGATATTCTCTTCTGCAATGCCGAATGTATCGGGTTCGGGCCTTTTGGGGCAGGTCATAACCAGCCCGGAAATTTCCAGCCCGGACTGTTGCAGGGCGGCAATGGAGAGAAGTGCTTCATTGATGCATCCCAGCTTGTTTTCAACAACCAGAATGACTGGATAACGAAGCTCTTTCATTAGGTTGAGCATGGATGCTTCCTCACTGAGGGGAACCATTATGCCGCCAGCGCCTTCCACCAGAAGGAATCCGTCTTTCTCGCGCTCACGCACTTTGGCTGCGATTTCTACAGGATCAAGTTCCACTCCGGCAAGTTTTGCAGCCAGATGCGGAGATGTAGGCGGTTCAAAAATGTAGAGGCACTGTTTATTGATATCCCACTCTGCCCCGGCGGCCTTATAAACATCACCGTCAGGAGAATCCAATGCTCCGTCAGGCATGACGACTGCACCGGACTGAACAGGCTTGACCGGAAGAATCTTACGTCCCCCCTTCATGAAGAAACGGGCAAGGCCTGCAGTAACTACAGTCTTGCCCACATCCGTTCCGGTCCCGGTTATGAAAAAACCGGCAGACAATTTATTCGCCCCCCGCGGACGCGATTACTTCAAGCGGATCGCGTTCACTGGTTGGCGCGAAAAAAAGTTCCTTGTCATAAGGACCGAAATGCCCTTCGTCACCAACGAGGGTAAAAAACTCTATGCGGGAATAACGTCGGCAGCGTTTTTCATTGACCTGATAAGTAAGGTAGTAATTGAACTTGTCCATGGAGTGTGTTGATTGACCAAGATCGATAACACGGTCAGCAAACTCACACCATGCATGGGCGACCCACTTGCCGTCTTTAAAAATCCATCCCTGCACAACCTCAGTCGCGGTATTTTCGCTGGCTGGTTCTAAACAATATTCGTATGCGGAAGGTTGATTTCTACTCATTGCAAGAATCCTCTTTCATTTTAGCAAGAGCCATTTTGATCGCTCCCAGTGCGTTGCCTACTTCATGATGGGAAGGGAATACAGCTTCGGTATACAATCTTTCAGCAACTTCAGGCAGCAATTCCCGGGCAGCCGCACCGATTCCGACGATAGGCAGATTCAATGATGCGTCAAAGCTGACCAAGGGGCTGGAAGTACGTCCGGAAATAAACCCGGCCATGTTACCGCCGATTTCCTTACGCACGATATGCTCAAGCATGGCGTTCTCGATTTTAAGCCTTGTTTCAGAGAGAACCATATCGGCAAAAGCGTCTGCGTCCATATCAAATTCCCTACCCATAATCGTTGCAGCGGCTTCGGAAACAGACTTGTCTCCAATCGCAAGATGTCCCTGAACATGCAGCGCGTCAGTTGGAGTAAAACCAACTTCTTCCACGAGCTGTTCACGTACCAGTTTCTGGACCTTGCCGCCAAGTCCGATTTCACCAAGCCCGGTTCCGGCCATAATCTGACCGAAGGTAGAGGGGCCGTTTTCAAAAAGATATTTCAGAACCGCATCATCAGAACTTTTTTCCGCAGAAGGTCCGGTCTTAAGCAGATGCGACTCATGCCCTTTGCCCAGCCATTTTTCTGGTGCGGGGATATCCCCTGCCATACACAGCGGAACAACCCTGCCCGGTCCTACTTCAAAATTTCCGGATCTGTTTATGCGGGCAAAGCTGTCCCCCCCCACACCGACAGTAAACATCTCCACTGCTTCAACATGAGTTTCCCAATCGCCGATAATGGAGCCGCTTTCCTGTATGGTGGGCTTGGAATTACGGATCAGGGTAACGTCGGTTGTAGTTCCCCCCACATCAACAATCAGGGCGTCTTTTGCAGGTGAATAGATAGAACCGTAAAATGCGGTGGATGCCGGTCCGCTGGCAAAAGTTTCTGCCGCACGTTGAACTGCGTCTTTCATGCTCATGGGAGTGGCATTACCCCGCACAACTACGACAGAAGAACCAAGCCCGCGCTCATCAAGAGCCTTGCCTACCCCGGCCAGAAAATCTTTCATAACAGGCATGAGCCTGGCGTTGAGAACTGCAGTGGCAGCTCGTTCTGCCTGTCCGGCACGGGTACTGATTGTGTGGGAACAAAAAACAGGCTTGGGATCGGTAAGGGAAATAGCCTTTTCGGCAATCAGCTCATGGGCGGGGTTCTTGATGCTCATGGCGGAACAGACAGCGTAAGCGTCAACATGCCCGGCCATATCCTGAATACCGTCCACAAGGGACTCAATATCAAGCGGATCTTCTTCAGCGCCGGTGATTTTATGACCGCCTTTGACATACCGCAGAGTCACGACCGGAAGCTTGAGAGCCTTTGTTGTGCCGATCATAAACAGGCCGACACGCGCACCTTTATTCTCCACAATAGCGTTTGTGGCCAGAGTTGTGGAAACCGAAACCAGTTTCACATCGTCCGGGCTTATCCCGCTTTCCTGCATGGCTTTATCCAAAGAGGAAGAAAGCCCCAGACTCAGGTCATGGTGGGTGGTTGGAGACTTGGCCGTAGCCACAACGCTCTCGTCAGCACAATTTACAACAACAGTGTCAGTGTAGGTTCCGCCAGTATCAATCCCGATTGCATAACCGCTCTCAAAAATCATCGCACATATATCCTTCGCCCGCAGCAGGCATTATTGTTCTCGAGTGCCGCTCATCCAAAGACACAACGTGACTTTTCCTTTGCCTGAAATAAATATGAAAATATTTCAGGTGCAACACATATACAACCTGCACCACAGCAGGTCTGACCAGTACAAATAATGCCGCTTTTCGCGATTGGCAAGGGATTAAGAAATAATAACCCCGGCGTAGGCTACGACTCTTTTATAATCCCCGGTAGCTTTACCGGAGTTGGTATACTCAATTAACCTGCCGGACGTAGCGCCGAGGACTTTGGCCGCAAACATACCCATGGTCATGGGCAGAACTCCGCACATACTGATCTGGTTGGAAGAAACAATGGAATAAAGGTCCTTGGGGTCCATGCGGATGATCGCTTCCAACGCCATTGAATCCATCTTTTTGGCCTGATCAGAGGAAATAAAATGACTCATATCCGAACTGACCACTATGGAGACTGGCTCAGTATGGTTCTTGATAATTTCGGCCATGAATTCACCGGCCTTGCGCAGGCCGGAAGGGGACGCCGCTGAGACGCAGACCGGAATAATTTTCATGTCCGGGTTCAGACGATGCAGGAAGGGGACGATGACCTCAAGGGAGTGTTCCCTGGTATGGGCGGCCTCATTGGTAACGAACCCGGCTCCGCTTTCAATCAATTTTGCGGCCAGCTCTTCATCCACATCCAGCTTACCTCCGGGAAACTCCCAACTGCCTTTACTCCATACAGAAAGAGGCGATCCCAACCCGGTATGATTAGGGCCGAGCAGAAAAACAGTGGAAGGAAGTCTGCTCTCGGCAATGGTTTTCCCGCAAGGTTCGCCTGAAAAAACATAACCGGCATGGGGCACCATTACCAAACGGTCGTAGGGACCGCCCTGCGCCGGGGAAATGGAAGGCATATACTTTTTCAGCTCTTGATTAAGTTGTTCTGGGCTCTCTGGGTAAAAACGTCCGGCAACGACAGGCTGTCTATTCATAACCACCTTCCTTAAATATTATTGAAAAACCGGGTCCGGCTTGAACTTTGAAGCATCCTGTTCAATCTTATGTGTTTCCAGCGCAGAGGTTGCCAGACGCCCATAAAGATCTCCCGGCTTTTTCTCGGCTACTTCCTGCATCAATTTTTTCCACTCACTCATTGCTCCGGCCTTTTCATACAGCTGAGCCAGACGGAAACGGGATGAAGCCCATTCCGGGTCGGAAAGCGGAATATATTTGTCATATTCAGCTGCCCATTTAAGAGCTTCCCGGTAACGTCCGGAACTTTCCGCCGCGAAAATAGTCATAAGAATACAATCCTTGATCTTTTCACGGTCACCTCCGGTTCCCAGAAGCATGGAAAGGGCTTCCTGCGCGTAGACAAAAACTTTTTTCAATTCCTTTTTCTTCATGGAAGACTTGGCCATGTAGTACATGGCATAAGCACGGGATGACTCCGGCAGGAGCAGATTGGACGCCAGTCCAGCCCAAAGCGGTGTGCTACGCTCTGTTTCGCCCAGATTTTCATATGCCATCGCCTGTGCGTATTCAATATGGACCTTCTGCTTGGGATCGAGCTTCCAGCCGTCTTTGGCAAGATCGACAAGTTTAGTAACCTTGCTCCAAGCCTGCCCATCAACATAGATACCAAGTGCCATATCAAGAGCCATGGCTGAATATTTAGGAACTTCATCTCCCTGCAAATAACGTTCGATTAATTCCAGAGCTTTTTGCGGCTGCTGCTTTTTCCAGAAGCTGAGAGCAACTCCGAGTCTGGTTTCATCATTTACATCTTTGCCTTCATTATTCTTCTTGGCGTATTTATTCCAGTAATCAACGACGCGACCATAATTCTCGTCTTTAACCAGCTCTGGAACCGCTTTATCAAAAACCCGTGTCCCCAGTTCACTGGCTCTGTCACGCAATCCGCTTCGCGGATACTTATCCAGAAAATCCTGCACTGCTCCCAGGCAGTCGCCGTACTTCTTGTTCCAGTAATACCACATTGCGAGTTTGAGTTGAGCGAGGGGAGCCAAGGGGCTTTCCGGAAATTTTTCAACAATATGAGTATAGATTTTCTGAGGGCGCAGGTTGTACGGCCGGTCAAAAACCTTATCCATCTGACTCATGCTTGGATCATCGTAGATGCCTTCCTCAGCAAGACGCATCATGGAGACAAGGCCACCTTCCTTATCAGGAAAATCTTTAGCCGCCTTTTCGTAAATCTCCTTGGCAGCTGTTTTATCTCCGGTCTTGAGATAGATATCACCGATACGTGCCAGCACTATGTCTGCTTCCGGGGCTTCAGGCGCGAGGTTATAGTAGGCCCAATAGTTTTCACGGGCATCATTAATCTTGCCCAGCCTGTTCTGGGTGTTTGCAGCCATCAGCAGAAAACGCAGATCTTCAATGTAAAAGCGTGGCCAACGTTTATCAATATAATCAATTATCTGAAAAGCCTGTTCATCATATCCGAGAGCATCCAATGCCTTGGCCAGACCTATTGCGGCATCACGGACGATCTTACTGTCCGGATACATCTGGACCAGATACTGAAACTGATCCGCGGCCTTCTCATACTCTTTCATGCCCAGGTAATATTCACCCCAATAGTAACTGATATACGGAATATTAGGATCGTTGGGATATTGTGATTTCAGTAAATTAAAATATGCCTTGGCCTCAGGCATGTTGCCGACTTTCAGATTCAACAGACCGAGGTTGAGCAATGCCATAGGTACATTGGGAGACTTGGTATCCGCATTCATGGCTTCCATCCATGCGCTGGCGATCTCACCATAGTTATCGGCCATTTTGTCACGGTTAAACTCGGTCAAGGCTTCAGCTTTACCGTAAAGAGCGCGCATACGCATATCCTGCGGCAGACCGTTCATCAGCGAAACTTCGGTAAAACCTGAAATAGCAGCTTCAATCTCACCCTCATCGAGAGCACTTTCAGCGGCAAGCAGGACACCCTTTGCAACCTTGATCCGGTCCTCGGGACTTGGCTGCTTTTCACCTCCGTCTCCTTCCCCTGCATCAGCGCCATCTCCACCTTCGTTGAGCTGACCGGAATCTTCAACAGGATAGGCATCTGATTCAGATATTGACTGCTCGCCTTCTACTGCTTCATCCCTGACACTCGCATTCGCAACTTTTGGAGTATCTCCGCCTTTTTCTTTAAGCGGTGGAGAGTCAGTCGCTTCAAACGAATCACCATTTTTCTGAGGAGGAGCAACCTGACCGGAAACACCTGAATCCGGCGGAGCGACCGGCCCCCCGGTCTGTCCTGAAACTTCACCTGAAACTTTACCACCCTGAGAGGGCGGTGGAGAAATCTGCCCGCTGACACTACCGGAAGCACTACTTTCCTGAGTAGGTGGCGGGGCTATACGGCCGGTAACGCTTCCAGAAGCCTGCTCTTCCTGAGCTGAGGGCGGAGCTATGCGGCCGGTAACGCTTCCAGAAGCCTGCTCTTCCTGAGCTGAGGGCGGAGCTATGCGGCCGGTAACCCTTCCAGAGGCCTGCTCTTCCTGAGCTGAGGGCGGAACGACATTACCTGATGCACTACCTGATTCACTCACAGCGGACTGCGGCGCAGACGGAACCGCACCGGATGCTGGGTCACCTTCAGGCACATCTCCCCTGTATTCAGAATCTTCAGTAACCGGAGCTTCAGTAACAACAGGAGTATCAGCGACTTTATCAAGCGCTGCATCAATTTCATCATCATAACTTTCCCCGGAGTCATTGGCAGACGGAGGAACAATGGCACCGCCGACAGAACCACCGGGATAAACAGGATTTATACTGCCGGAGACCTGCCCGCCTACGCTGCCACCGGTCTGGGGAACTTCATCTTCCCCTGCAACCGGGGTGACACGCTTTCCAGCTCTGGCCGGCGGTATAGAAGTATCCACAGGCTGAGCCTTTCCCGGACCGACCATCGCGACCGGAGCACGGTAAGTATACGGAACTGAATAAAAAGGACGTTTCGCCGGCTGAACCGGAACCTGCTTAGCGGGATCTGCTATTTCCTGAGCTTGATCAAGATCCTCTTTCAGCACCGGTGATGCATCAGCATCAGGAAGATCGACTTCGGCGATAACAGGAGGTGTTTCTTTTCTCTCCACTACCTTTTGCTCGTTTGCATTTTCCTGTGCAGCACTTTGTGCAGCGGACTTTTTACGTGCTGCTCCTTCTGCCGCAGCTTTCTTGCGTGCCGCTTTTTTACGTTCGGCTTCCTGCTGTGCTTTTTCTTTTGAAGAACGCCACTTTGAACCGATAGGATCACGGAAAAATTGAATTTGCATCTGCCCGTTTCCGGCAGGCATACGAATAAAACCGAAACCACTCGTTCTGGTCCCGATAGTAATGGAACTTGGTCCCATCTTAAGGGAATTTACTATGCGAAGGGAGGATAAGGGTGCCGGAACAGGCTGTTTTTCAGCCTTAAGCGCATTCTTAGGAAAAGAAACAGTTATCTGCTGCCGTCCTGTCCGGGACACTTTTCCCGAAAGATTCTTCTGATCAAAGACAAGACGTATGGAATCCATGTCGGCCTTAGTATTTATAAAATATTCTAAGGCGTAACCAGGATGGGGGCAGGCGAGACAAAAAATGACCGCCAGAGAAAGGAGCCGGAAAAATCCGGTAAGTCGGCTAAGCGTCACAATCAGTTATCGTTGCAAAATTCCTGCCTACCCCTCAAAAACTCCACGACTTTTAAAAAATTAAACTTCAAGATTCCTCTTTTTAATTTTTTCAATCAGTGTGGTCCGCTTAACTCCTAGCAGCTCTGCAGCCTTATTTTTCACGCTGCCTGCCTTCTCTAGAGCCTCTATCACAAGCCGGTCCTCGATCTTTTCCAGAAAATCCTTAAGCCCATTGGCCCCATGTTCTTCCATATCTGCGAGAGTCGGCCAATTGAAACCAACAGGCTGCATTAACTCTGCAACCTTTTTCTTGGGTTCCTTGCCAACATCTTTCCATATCTTTTCCGGCAGATCGTCAGGAACAATCTCATCCTCATCACAGAGGATGCACATGCGTTCCATAAAATTCTCAAGTTCACGGACATTGCCGGGCCAAGTATAAGAGACCAGCATATCGGCCGCATCAGGATGAACCTTCAGCTGATCCATATCCTTATCTTCGCAAAAACGGGCAAGGAAATGACTGGCCAGCAGAAGCACATCCCCACCTCTTTCGCGCAGTGGCGGGAGGTGCATGGGAATAACATTCAGGCGGTAAAAAAGATCCTCACGGAATCTTCCGGCGGCAACTTCGGTTTCAAGGTCACGGTTGGTGGCAGCTACAATACGCACGTCCACCTTTTTAATGGAAGTCCCGCCGACACGTTCAATTTCTTTTTCCTGCAGAACCCTTAGGATCTTCACCTGCAGACTGAGATCCATTTCCCCGATCTCATCAAGAAAGATAGTTCCGCCGTCCGCCAGTTCAAAACGGCCCGGACGAGACCGCACTGCATGAGTAAAAGCACCCTTCTCATGCCCGAAAAGTTCAGATTCAAGCAGTTCCTTGGGAATTGCGCCGCAGTTTACAGGAACAAAAGGCTTTTCTTTACGTTTACTGTTGCGGTGCAAGGCACGCACAAGCAGCTCTTTACCCGTACCGGACTCCCCGGTGACCAGCACGGTACTGTCTGTAGGCGCTACCTTTGCCAGAATTGCAAAGACCTCCTTAAGCGCAGGACTGTTTCCAATTATTCCACATAAATTAAGAGCCATTCGGCCTCCAAAATTATTCTAGTCCGGGGAACTTTCTGCACTGTTCCGCCTTGTACTGATTTTCCAAAAATATTTTTATGGAAAACCTTACACATTCACTGTCAATGAAATGACACAAAGTCAATATGCAAGTCGATTTTTCTTGCAAAAATCAATGAAAAAACAGTCAAATATTGACTTTTAACTCCAGGCTCAAAAATCTATTCCATATCCTCAAGTTCCCGGCCGCTGGTCTCCCTGAGACAAAAGAGTACAAAGAAAAAAGACAATACTGCAAAAAAAGCATATATTGAATAAGTTACCCCCAATCCAGCCCACTGAACAAGAGAAGGGAACGAAGCGGAAACAATGAAGTTTGCCACCCATTGCGCCCCGGTACCGAGTGCCAATGCTGAGGCACGGATGCGGTTATTGAACATTTCACCAAGAAGAACCCAGACCACCGGCCCCCACGAAAAACCAAAGCAGAAGACATAAAGATTTGCTGAGTATAGTGCGGTTGTGGCTGAAGCGCCGTGCAGAACCGGATGCCCGGAAGAATCAAGCGGTGCATTCCCGAACAGATAGGCAAGAATACCAAGTGTGACAATCATTCCGAGAGAGCCGGCGAGCAAAAGCGGTTTGCGTCCTACCCGGTCAATAAGGGCGATGGCCACCAGTGTGGTAACAATATTCACGACTCCGGTAATAACTGTGATCCACAGGGAATTCTCTTCCGAGAATCCGACACTGCGCCAGAGCATGGAACCATAATAAAAAATAACATTTATACCGACAAACTGCTGCAAGACCGAAAGCCCCAACCCGACCCAGACAACTGGTTTGAGACCGGCCTTGCCTTTAATGGCAGCAAAAGAAGCTTGCCCTTCAGCCTTGAGAGTGAATTTAATCTCCTCAATCTTTTCAACCACACTTTCGCCCAACACCCTGCCAAGGATATGTCCGGCCTCTTTTTCACGCCCGGTCCCGATCAGGTAACGCGGTGACTCGGGGATCATCAGCGCCGCAAAGCCGTAAATAAGTGCAGGCGGAACCTCGGCCCAAAACATCCAGCGCCATGCTTCAACCCCCAACCAGAGTTCGTTATCCGCTGATCCTCCTGCAAATTCGACTAGCGTATAATTGCTGAGCATGGCCACAAAAATACCCGCAACAATAGCAAGCTGCTGCAAAGATCCGAATCGTCCTCTCAGACTGGCCGGAGAGATTTCCGCAATGTAGGCCGGGGTGATTGCGCTGGACAGGCCGATGCCCACTCCGCCCATAAAACGCCAGAAAATAAAATCCCATACGCTGACAGGCAATCCGGACCCGACTCCGCTGGCAGTGAAAAGCAATGCGGAAATAAGCATGGGCTTGATACGGCCATAGCGATCTGAAACCGGTCCGGAAAGCAAAGCACCAAATGCAGATCCAATCAACGCAAGAGAAACGGACATCCCTACCAGCACCGGCCCGACATTAAAATGAGCCCCAAGAGCAACAACCGCCCCATTAATCACAGCGGTGTCAAAACCGAAAAGAAAGCCGCCAAGCGCAGCGGCAACAGAAATCAGGAGGACAAAATAGATAGAGGCCGATTGTTTGAAGCCAGAAGCCTTACCAGCGGACATGCTAAACCTCTTGAAGTTGAAAAATAACATCGAAGCAGCAGTAACAAACAATACAAGCTGTTACCACACTCTGCGTAACAATGTCATCACAACTTCAAGGCAAGCGCAAAAAAAGGGAGACACCGACCAAAGTCAGCCTCTCCCTTTTCATGGTATATTTTCTCAATCCCCGGCAAGGCCAAAACTATTAAAAGTTTTTGGGATTTTTAAGACCTTTTTCCAAAAAGGTCTTAAGCCGCCGGAGGCGAAATCATTTCAGTAAGAACACGTAGCGCAACTCTATTTTTTAGCCCGCTTGGCAATCTCTTTAGCTGGAATAATTCCGGTTGCGGATGCGGAAACAATGTTCCCGGCAACTCCCGGACCGTCACCGGCCACGAAGAGTCCCTCGAGAGCGGTTTCGAGCTGGTTGCTGGTTTCCACCTGAGTGGAGAAAAACTTGATTTCAGGTGCGTAGAGCAGGGTTTCCTCATTGGCAACACCGGGCACTACGTCGTTGAGTTTTTCAAGACCTTCGATGAGGTTACGCACGATACGCTCGGGCAGGGCCATAGCAATATCACCGCAGGTAACGTTCTTCATAGTCGGCTCAACAAAGCTGTTGCGTACACGGTTCCATGTGGAACGGCGGCCGCGCTTGAGATCACCAAACCGCTGAAGAATAGGTTTACCGCCACCGATGATGGTAGCCAGTTTACCGATGGATTCACCGTAAGCCTGATTATCTGTCACCGGTTCTTCAAGCACCACCTTGGAGAGGAAAGCGAAGTTTGTGTTCTCGGATTTCTTATCCATATAGGCATGTCCGTTTACGCAGACAAAATCCTGATAGTTTTCAAGAGCTACAAATCCACCCTGGTTGGTACAGAAAGTACGTACCTGATCATCGTAGGTATTGGTGCGGATGAAAAAAGTGGGGTCATAGATCACAGAACAGAGATCGCGCATAATGTCACCGTGAACTTCCACACGAACGCCGACCTCAATACCGCGCTGGGTGATAGCCAGATCGTGCTTCTTGGCAACATTTCCCATCCACTCGGAACCGACACGACCCGGCGCGAGGATGACATTCCTAGCTCTGTATTCAGCTTTCTTGGTCACAACACCGGCCAGTTCGCCGTTTTCGATAAGAATATCTTCAACGTGTTCACCGGTACGGAAAGTTACCCCTTTCTCCATGCAGTATTTAGCCATTCCGGCAATGTGGCCGGGCAGGTTGTCACTGCCAAGGTGCTTTTGTTTGATCAAAAGCAGGTCGATACCATGTTTAAGGGCGTCTTTGCGAATATTTTTAGCTTCATCCATGTTAGTCGGGTAAACCTGACCATCCATGTTGAAACGGTTGAAAATCACTTCAGTTTCGTCGATGAGCGCTTTGGCCTCTGAAACCGACATGAACTGAGTAAGATCGGTCTTACCGAGCTTGTGAATATAGTTGAGCTTACCGTCGGAAAAAAGGCCAGCCCCGCCGACGCCGGACAGGATGTTGCACGGTTTGCATTTAATGCATTCCTGATCCCCGGTTATGGGGCAATGTCTTTTGAGAGAATCCTTTCCCCTTTCAATGACCAGAACATCAAGGTCAGTGTTCTCGCCAAGATAGTAGGCTGCGAATAGTCCCGCAGGGCCTCCGCCGACAATAATTACATCAAACTCTTTTTTCCCGTTATCTTTCGGGCTCATAATATTCTCCAAGTATTGGTCTTTTTTGCCTGCTCTGCACAATCCACGCAGACATGCCAATATACGCTTTTACCCAGAATTTAGCAAAAAGACAAGTGCTAATTATTTTTTTTCAAATAAACAAAAAACAGCTTTTTTACAGATACTTACAATCAAAACATCAGTAAACACCCCTGGCATGAACCAAGACCCTTGACCCAGCTCAATTACTTTTCTAAATAATCAAATAAACCAAAAGGAAATTTCATGAGACTGACAACAAGAAGCAGATACGGAACAAGAATGATACTGGACATCGCCATGCATTGTACTGCCGGCCCGGTCCGTATCAGTGACATTGCCAGCCGTCAGGGACTTTCAACAAAATATCTGGAAAAGCTTATTCGTGAACTTAAGCGTGCCGGTTTTATAGCCAGCAAACGCGGTCCCGGCGGTGGGCATTCTTTGTCCATGCCTCCTGAAGACATCAGTGTAGGTGATGTTGTAAGAAGTCTCGAAGGTGAAGCCGGGCTGGTTGAATGCCTTGAAAACGACGAACTCTGTCAACGAATTGAACAGTGCCCAACCCGTGAAGTATGGGTTAAAGCAAGCAAGGCCATGTACGCCGCCCTTGATGAAATATCCATTGCCGACCTCCTCAAGGAAGGCTCGTTCTGCATCCGCACAAATCCGGCCGGATCGTAGTCATAAATTTTTACCCTGATCTGTAACTGACAGATCAGGTTTTTTTCTTTTTAAAGGAAGACACTTAATATCTTCACAACCTTCTCCAAAAACATTTTCCAATTCTCCTTGCTTCAACTGCCGAAAATGCTTTACTCTTGGAGTTATGATTTACAAACTAAGCATTTTAATAATTATTGTCTTCATTGCCGGGCTTTTCATTGCTGCCAATTTTTCCACCCCGCCCAAAAATCTAGGTATGACCGGGGGCAAGCTGTCCCCTTGTCCGGACAGTCCCAATTGTGTTTCATCACAGGCCTCATCCAAAGAGCATGGAATCATGCCTATCAAGGCTCGGGGAACAAACTCGCAGGTCATTAAAAAACTGGAATCATGCATTAGGAAAATGGGTGGGTCGATTGTGTCCAGTAATGGACCTTACCTGCATGCAGAATTTAAAAGCAGATTTTTCCATTTTGTTGATGACCTTGAGTGCGTCTACAATGAAGTCGAAGAAACAATTGAGATTCGCTCAGCTTCCAGACTGGGATATTCCGATCTGGGGGTCAACAGGAAACGGGTTGAAGAACTGCGTACACTTTTCGAAAACAACTAAGACCGATACAGAGTAGAATACCCTCACCATAAAAAAGCATTGCGTATCTCAGATTAAGCTGCTGAAACCGCTTTTCTAATCAGACAGATGGTCGCAGCCCACTGAGCGCCGCGACCATAACATAGCCAAACATCTCAAACAAACACACCGCCGTACGCAATCAGGCTATAATATAGAAAATTTAGGACTTAGGTATAACCATCTATCAGATTTATATATTCGACGAAATATGCTCTTGAGTTTAGCTTATAGGATTAAAATTCAGGAGGACGAGAAATGAACATGACAAAAAAATTGATGGTACTGCTGGCCAGTGCGGCAATTGTCGTTTGTGTTGTTGCCAACGCTTTCGCAATGAAAGAAGAATACAACTACATGAGCCCTGCGTCATTGCAAAACGCAATTGAAGCTAAAGCCGACATTGCCATCGTGGATATTCAGGTCGCTGACGAATTTAAGGAACACCACATAAAAGGAGCCATTGAGACTGGTGCCTATCCGGTTAAAACTGACGTTGACACACAAAAACTGGACAAAACACTGGCTGACCTCAAAAGCTCAACTAAACCGATCGTAGTCATCTGCCCACGCGGTAAAGGTGGAGCAGAAAGGACAGTGGATTATTTCGCCAAAAACGGAATTGCCCCATACCGTCTGTTCATCCTTACTGAAGGACAGGGCGACTGGCCCTACGCAGTTGAAAAGAACTAACTGCCGCCTCATATAGAATAAAAAAGCTCCCGCTGGAAATTCCTGCGGGAGCTTTTTTTATCTCTTAAAAGAGTCGCCGCAATCGCTCAGACCCTTAGGTAAGCAACTGCGGCTTTCGGCGGAGCCAGATGAGGTATAATCCCCTCTGCCTCCTTACTATAATAGTAAGCACTTATTCAGATTTGGCAATACTTGCAAAGGCACAATGATTGTGAATTGACTCGAAACTTTCCACGTCTACTTTGTACCACAGAATCTTAGGGTGTTTTTCCAGACCCATAGCGGCATTACGTACCACATCTTCTACGAAAGTGGGGTTTGCAAAACTTTTTTCTGTCACGTATTTTTCGTCCTCGCGCTTGAGTAGAGAAAAGACTTCACACGAACCGGCACCTTCAGCAATTTCCACCAGATCCTCAATCCAGACAAATCCTTTCGACTTTGTTTTAATATGCACCACAGCCCGCTGACTGTGAGCACCTTCGTCGCTGATTGCCTTGGAGCAGGGGCAGACTGTCATAACCGGGACTTTCACTCCAAGTGTGAACTCCAGATTCTCCCCGATCATCTCCCCTTCAACTGTGCATTCATAACTCATAACACCTTTGCGGCCGCTGACCGGAGAAGTCTTTTGCAGGCAGTAGGGAAAACTGAGTTCCGCATGCGCGCGTTTGGCTTCCAGACGGCGCAGGATGTCACTGAGCAGATTGTAAAAGCTCTTGTAGTCCAGCTCTTCTGACCAATCTTCAAGAGCCTCAACAAAACGGCTCATGTGCGTTCCTTTGAAATGCGCTGGAAGATCAACAGATAATGCTACCTTAGCCATAGTGTTCTGGCTGCCGGATTCGCGGTCGCGGACAACAAGAGGAAGGGTCAGGTCACGCACACCGACACGGTCGATGGGCATGGCCACTTTTGCAGGACTGTTCTGTACGTCTTCCATTAAACCAACTCTTCCCCGGTTGTAGTAAGACCCAGTTTGCCGTGCTTAACTCCTTTAGTAGAGATCAGGCGGTGGGCCAGCTCTTTTATCTGCTTGCCGTCTCCCTTGAGCACCATGACTTCAAGGCAGTTATCGTGATCCAGATGCACGTGCAGAGTGGACATAATCAGATCGTGACTGTCGTGCTGCAATTCGGTCAGGCGCTGTGACAGTCCGCTGTGGTGATGGTCATAAACTAAGGATAGAGTCCCCGCCATTTCGCCGTCAGCCTCATCCCATTCCTTTTCCACCAACATGTTGCGGATCAGGTCGCGAATTGCTTCAGAACGTGTTTGATAACTTTTTTCATCACAAAGCTTGTCAAATTTTTCAAGAAGATCGGAATCAAGGGAAACTCCGAAACGTATAGTTTTACCCATTTCAAACCTCCGTAACGATCATATTGGATTTACCGGGGACAACCTCCCGGATATTAACTGTCATTTCCGCACTGCAACAGGCGGCCTTCTCGGTCAGTGGGAGCGAGGTCTTCCAGCCGAGGGATTCCAGTTTTTCCCACACAGGCACGGAAACGTCACGCACAGGCTCGGCCATCCAGATAGTTCCACCAGGCTTCAAAGCCTGACGAAACAGCTGTTCAAGCGGATCGAAAAATCTTTTCTCGTACAAGATATCACCGCCCCAGATAAAATCAAAAGAATGCGGGGCGAGGGATGATTCACGCCAGTCCATCTGCAACCAGAGCGGCTGAGAAGTCATATTTGTTATGGCGTTATCTTTAGCAAAATAGAGGGGCGGTAATTCATAATCAAAAGCTACAACTTCAGCGCCAAGGGATTGACCCACAATCGCGGTCAGCCCCAACCCGCAGCCCAGATCAAGACATTTGCGTCCCTTGATCCGTTCGACATTACGGTATAACCATTCACCGAGCAGCACACTGGCGGGCCATAGTTCGGCCCAGTACGGCAAACGCTCGTCATCACCGAAGTCATCTTCGCCGATCTCATCCCAAAGGGTTTCCAGATCAGCAGTACGCTCAATTTTCCAAACCCTTCCGGCGGTCTCGACTTCTATGGTTTCCCGTTCACCGGAAACATAATCTTTCAATGCGAAAACTCCCTTGCAAGAAAGTTTCAGACTGGTGTAAAAGAATCCAACGGAAAGGTCGTGTACCCCTGATAACTCGCTATCAGTCCACCTTACGCCGCAGATGGTGCCTCTTCAACCGACTGCGTATGCTTTTTTTCGCCAAAAGACAAGACTGCGTAACACGGATTATCTGGTGCCAAAATTATAAAATCATTTAATTTTGATTTTTGAATAATTTTTAAGAATAATTTTCTAAAAAATAGGCATGCAGAAGCCTTTTATTTCTTAAGCAGGAATGCTATCAGGAGCGAGTTATCCATATAGACACTTTTAAAACACACTATTATCAGTATACAAGAAGGAGGCCCCATGATTCCGCAGGAACTTCTTTACGCCAAATCTCACGAATGGCTCAAGGTTGATGGTGAAAACGGAACTATCGGTATCACCCATTTTGCTCAGGAACAGCTCGGCGACCTTACTTTCGTCGAACTTCCGCAGGAAGGCGACACCTTCGCTGCCGGTGACGAATTCGGGTCTATCGAATCCGTAAAGGCTGCAAGCGAAATGTACGTTCCGGTTGATTGCGAAGTAGTAGCGGTTAACGAACTGCTGGAAGACGCACCTGAAAAAGTCAACGAAGATCCTTACGGTGACGGTTGGATGATCAAAGTGAAAATCACCGGCCCTACCGACGGACTTCTGGATGCTGCTTCTTACGAAAAGGTAACTGAAGAAGAAGCCCACTAATCGGAGCCGTTCTTTAATATAGTACACAAACTTCCCCGCCGACCGCTTACGTCAGCGGGGAAGTAATTTTTTATACCGGAGGACATAATGCCTTACGTACCCCATTCCCCGGAAGAAATCCGGGAAATGCTTGATGTGATCGGCGTGAACTCCGTGGAAGACCTCTTTGCTGAAATTCCGGCCGAACTGCGCCCCAAAAGCTTTGACCTGCCCAAAGGCAAAAGCGAAATGGCAGTGCTGGAAAAGCTGTGCAAAATGGCTGCAAAGAACACCACGGACCTAACCAGCTTTCTCGGAGCAGGTTTCTACGACCATTTCATTCCCGCAGCGGTTGATGCCCTTTCCTCCCGCAGCGAATTTTACACTGCCTACACCCCTTACCAGCCAGAATCCTCTCAGGGGACCCTGCAGGCAATCTTCGAATACCAGACCGCTATGGCCCGGCTTCTGGACATGGATTACGCCAACGCATCCGTTTACGACGGCGGTTCAGCACTCTACGAAGCGACCCTCATGGCTGTGCGTAAAACCAGACGCAGGAAAATTATTGTTAGTGAAGCACTGAACCCCATTTACCGGGTCATGCTGAACTCCTATACCACCAACCTGAACATTGAGCTTGTCACCGTGCCCCACAACCATGGCCGCACCAACGTCAAGTCCATCACCGCAGCAGTAGATAAAGACACCGCAGCGGTCATTGTTCAGAACCCCAACTTTTTCGGTTCCGTAAACGACTTCACAGAAATGTTTGAAGCAGTGCACGAACACAAGGCTCTGGCTATCATGTCCACTTACCCGGTCATGCAGGCCCTGCTGAAAACTCCCGGCCAGATGGGTGCAGACATTGCTGTCGCAGACGGTCAGTCCATTGGGCAGCCTCTCTCTTTCGGTGGTCCCTACCTCGGAATCATGACCTGCAACAAAGCCCTTGTCCGCCAGATGCCCGGACGTATTGCCGGACGTACCGAAGACGAAGACGGCAAGACTGGTTACGTTTTGACCATTCAGGCCCGCGAGCAGCATATCCGCCGCCAGAAAGCGACTTCCAATATCTGCTCCAACCAGGCCCTCTGCGCCCTGCGGACCCTGATCCATCTCTGCCTGCTGGGCGAGGAAGGTTTGCGCCGTACTGCGGTACTTTCCGTTGAACGCGCCCACTACGCGGCTGAACGTCTCACTGCCATCGACGGCGTGGAAATGTTCACCAAAGGGCCCTACGGTAATGAATTCGCTATTTCCCTTCCGGTAAACGCCTTTGAGGTAATCGACACACTTACCGAACGCGGCATTATCCCCGGCTTCCCCGTGGGACGTTACTACGAAGGATTTGAAAATGTACTGCTGGTGGCTTGCACCGAAAAGACCACTGAAGAACAGATCGGCATCTTCGCCGAAATTCTGCGGGGGGCAATCTAATGAAAACAGTATTTGAAAAATCCGTTCCGGGTCGTGAAGGCTGCTGGCCTGATGAGCCGAAGGCAAAAATCGAGGACCTCATTCCTGCCGAATTACTGCGTGAAAAATCCGGCATGCCATCCCTTTCTGAACTGGACGTGGTTCGCCACTTTACCCAGCTTTCCCAGAAAAACTTCGGTGTGGATTCCAACTTCTATCCGCTTGGTTCCTGCACCATGAAATACAACCCCAAGTTTACCGAACAGGTGGCTGCAATGCCCGGATTCGCTAAACTGCACCCGGTCATTTCCCAGCTCAAGGGAGCAGGACGCCATTGCCAGGGTGCACTTGAGGTTATTCACGAAACCGAATCCCTGCTCAGCGAACTGACCGGCATGGCAGCTTTCACACTGCATCCCATGGCCGGTGCCCACGGCGAGCTGACCGGGGTTATGCTCATGGCCGCCTACCATCGCGACAAGGGCAATAATAAAACCAAAGTCATCTGCCCCGACTCCGCTCACGGAACAAACCCGGCATCCGCAGCTGTTGCCGGATACAATGTTGTTTCCGTTGAATCCAAAGACGGTATCATCACCCCTGAAGCCCTTGCGGAAGTGCTGGATGATGAAGTCGCGGGTGTAATGATGACCTGCCCCAACACCCTCGGACTTTTTGAGACCCATCTACCTGAACTGGTCAAGATGATTCACGAAAAAGACGCCCTGCTCTACTATGACGGCGCAAACATGAACGCCATCATGGGCAAGCTGCGTGTTGGCGATGCCGGGTTCGACATTGTGCACCTCAACCTACATAAAACCCTCGCCACCCCGCATGGTGGCGGCGGTCCCGGTTCCGGTCCGGTCGGAGTAAGCGAAAAACTCATACCTTTCCTGCCCATTTCCCGCGTCAAAAAGCTGGAAGACGGACAGTACTACCTCTCTTACGACGAACCTAAATCCATCGGTTACGTTGCCCCGTTCTACGGAAACTTCGGTGTTTACCTTAAGGCATACGCATACATGCTCCGCCTCGGTCGCGAAGGTCTGACCCGCGCAACTGAAGGTGCGGTCCTCAGCGCAAACTACATGCGCAAGCGTCTCGAAAAATATTACGAGATTCCTTATAACCGCATCTGCATGCACGAGTTTGTTGCTTCCGCAGTGGAACAGGCCAAGAACGGTGTCCGCGCCCTCGACGTTGCAAAAGCACTGCTCGACAAAGGGCACCACGCTCCGACCATCTACTTCCCGCTCATCGTGAAGGAATGCCTGATGATCGAACCGACCGAAACCGAGAACAAGGAAACACTCGACCGTTTCATAGATGATCTCATTGAGATTGCTGAAATAGCGGAGAAGAACCCTGAACAGTTGCAGGCAGCGCCCATCACTACCTCTGTTAAGAGACTGGACGAGACCAAGGCTGCACGTTCCATGGTGATCACTGATGACTGCAAATAATTTGCCGACAGATACACGCTCCTACGACCTCGTGGTCGTAGGAGCCGGTCCGGGTGGATTTGACGCGGCTCTCGAAGCTGCGGAAGAAGGCATCAAGGTCGCGCTGGTTGAAAAAGACCTTCTCGGTGGAACTTGCCTCAATGTGGGCTGCATTCCCACCAAAATGTACCTCGGTGCAACATCACCGGTGGAAGAACTTGCCGCGCAGTCCAAGGCACGAGTCGCCAAAGGTGAAATCAGTATTGATTTCGATGCACTGTGCACCAAGAAGGACCGTTTCATCGCCGCCACCCGCAAGGCTATGTCCCAAAAGGCAAAAAATCTTGGTATAGACATTTACCCTGCGGTTGCCAGGATTATCGGGCCGGGTAAAGTTGAAGTTTCCCACCCTGAGGAAAAGGCTGTACTTGAGTATAAAAACCTGATCCTCGCTACAGGTTCCCACCCGACAGTCTTCCCCGGTCTGGAACCTGATAATGAAACAGTTCTGGATAACACCGGATTCCTGTCCCTGACTGAAATACCCACTTCGCTTTTAGTTATCGGCGCAGGTTTCATCGGTCTTGAAATGGCTCAGATTGCCCACCGCACCGGATGTAAAATCACAGTGGTGGACGCTCTCGACCGCATTGCCGTTTACGAAGACCCCGAAGTTTCCAAAGCTTTGCAGTCTGTTTTCAAACGGCATAAATGGGAATTCAATCTCGGCGTGAAGGTTAAATCCGTTACTGCTGAGAACGGTCAGGCTGTACTGCGCACCGAAGACGGTGAAGAATTCACTGCTGAAAAAGCTCTCATCGCCATCGGACGCCGGCCCAATTCCGCTGATCTGGGAATCGAAGCCCTCGGACTGGAGACTGAAGGTCCCGGTTTCATCAAGGTTAACGAAAATCTTGAAGCCGCACCAAACGTCTACGCCATCGGTGACCTGAACGGCAAAATCCTGCTCGCACACGCCGCCAGCCATCAGGCCGGTTACGTAGTGCGCCGCCTCGCCGGAAAAACCGAATCCCCTTATGAGCACGGTCCCATCCCGTCCATTCTCTACGGTTCACCGGAAACCATGCGCGTAGGACTCATGCCCGCTGATCTTGAAGGTAAAGGCGAAGTTAAAACTTCCTCTTTCCCGCTGGTAGCCAATCCCATCGCACAGGCCTACGCATCCACTCAAGGATTTGTAAAAGTGGTCTGGCTCGACGGACGCGTTGCCGGAATCACCGCTGTGGGACACCACGTAGCCGGGTTCACCACCGCAGCTGCCATGATCGTACAGGAAGGCTGGACCAAGGACGATATCCACAAAGTAGTCTTCCCCCATCCCTCGCTGGACGAAGCCCTTTTAGGTGCGCTGAAAGCAGAACAGAAATAAAATTAACTTTAAAATTTAGGCCGTAATATTTTACTATATTACGGCCTTTTTCCATCCTAAAATATATCGTAATTCAGCTATTCTACTCTGACCATACGGCATATTCATTCCCGTTAGGATCGGCAAAATGGAATCTGCGGCCTCCGGGAAATGAAAAAATCGGTTTTGTAATTGTTCCGCCAGCAGCTATGATTTTCAGCTGGGTTGCCTCCAATTCCTCGCTATACAAAACAACGAGCACACTACCTTTGTCAGTAGTTGAGGTCAGGTCGGATTTATAAAATCCTCCATCCATACCGCCATCCACAATCGCTATGTATTCAGGACCATAATCAACAAATGACCAGCCAAAAGTATCACCGAAAAATTTCTTGGTTATTTCTAAATTCTTGGAAGGAAACTCAACATAATTAATTTTTTCATGCTTGTTCATTTGTAGCTGTTCTCCATTTTTTTACTAATAACCAACACACAAAACAAACGTCACTGCCCAACAAATTTTTCTATTTCATCAATTCTGTCCAGATAATCCTGAGTATAAAGCGGCCCGTTAGCACTGAACGCGGCTGCATTAACTCGATGAACCTGACACCAGTGCGCAAGAACAGGATTAGGCCAGATACGGCTGTATGTTTTAATCATATGCAGGGTATTGTGGCAGACCGGGGTGAATTCTGCTGTGCGGGCCAGAAGCTCAGTGTAATCTTTGCCAAGATCAAGAAAGAAAGATCCGACAGCACGTGCACAAAGATAATTTGATCCGGAGGCCAGCATCCGTAAAAGCTGGTCCTCGGGAAACTTCTCCGGCTCCCAGGGACGCAGCCATTCCTCAGGAACATTTTCTTCTACTGAATATTCTATCTGCCCTTCTTTTAAAAAACGGTCTATTTTGCGGGCCAGCACAGGCCACATCGAACCGATATGCTCAACATCGCGACTGGCATGCAGCCCGGTGATGGAATCGTTTTCTTCAGTGAGCTCGAATTTAAGAAACGGGCAATGCGCTTCAATCTTCTGCTCCGCACCTTTTCCATTCCATATCCCGGCAAAGATACGGTCCAATTCAATTACAGTAAGATTCTCCAGTTCACTTTCCCAGCTCTTGAGCAGGCTGCCAGCTGTTTGCCACAGCCTGTCCCAGCCTTCTAGATAGGAATAAGGATCGGGACCGAATGCGGGATAGTGCGACAGGCGGGACACCACGATAATAGGAACTTCAGGAAAATTCTGCCGCAAATTACCGAGCATTTCCCGGTAGCGTTTCAGGTATCCCTCCGGCTTAGCCTGCACAATGCCGCAATTAGCTTTCATCCATTGTTCAAATTCCGGATACTCTTTCCATGATTCAGCATTAACGAAAAAGATATATTTATCTGCAACATGCACAAAAAGCGGACTGTTTTCATGAAACAGATTCAAAACAATAAGCTCAGGCCTGACGTCTTCAGGACCGATCATCTGGAATTGGTGGAGCAATTTTCGATCATGATAATATTTACTCAGATCAAACTTTCGGTCCATGGCTGCCAGCTCCTCAGGAATAACTCCCGGTGAACTGTTATATGTAAAAGGAGATGCAAGCACCCGGTAGGTACAGGGATATCCTGACCTCCGTAACGCCCTGCCAAGGAAATCCATTTGACAATTTCCCAAGAAATAAAGCATTCTAAATCCTTGATAGTTGCTGTTTTTTAGTATGCAAGATTTCACTCTATTGCCGACATACAGTCAAGCCCCGAACAATGAAAGAAATACAGGTTGAGACTTTTGTACTGGGTCCACTTGAGACTAATTCCTACCTGCTCAGCTCTGGCTCTGATGCGGTGGTTATAGACTGCGGAATTGACCCTGACCCCATGATGCAGGCCATCCATGACCGCAAGCTGAATGTAAGCTCCATCTACCTGACCCATATGCATCTTGATCATGTTGGCGGGGTGGGTTTTCTGCAAAAAATGACCGGAGCAAAAGTATACGGCAGCCACAAGGATTTATACCTGAATGAAGTTCCTCTGAACGATGGAGGATGTCTTGAATTTCAAAAGGAGCTTGATTTCGAAGTAATTGATCTACAACAGGGTCGCCAGACTATTTTGGATAACCCGGTAATAATAATTGAGACCCCCGGCCATACTCCCGGAGGGCTGTCATACTTCTTCCCGGTACAGGGCTGCATATTTGTCGGCGATCTGCTGTTTATGATTTCAGTGGGGCGAACCGACCTGCCCGGCGGCAACAGCGCCGAACTGCTCAGTTCTATCAGTAATCGTATTTTCATCCTGCCCGGGGATACCAAAGTTTTTTCAGGGCATGGCCCCATGACCACTGTAAAACATGAAATACGCAATAATCCTCTGTTTGTTTAGATTGCTTCCTGTCATAAAAAAAGGAGAAACAGCTTAAGCCGTTTCTCCTTTTCTTTTGTTTTTTTAGGATGAAGCCTAATAGTTCAGCCCCAGCTTCTTTTTCAAGTAGCCGAAATCAATATGCTGTTCTACCAGATCGACGCCATGCTTGATCTTCGCGGATTCACGTAACTTGTGACGGGAAAGTATATCTTCCATTTTCTTAGCCACTGAGAAAGTATCATCCCGAACTATGATAATCGGGGTTTCCAAAACCTCGGACCGGGTCAGAATAATGTCGTTAGGATAAAGGTTACCGGTCAGCACAAGACAAGGGCATTCACCCTCAAGGGCTACCAGCTGGACATCAGAGCGGTCACCACCGACAATCACAGCGGAATTGCGGTGTCTGCGGAAGTGGGTCATGAAGTTTTCAACCTGCATAGTACCTATGAGAAAGCTTTCCACAGGCTGATCGGTACGGTTATGCGCAGTGATAATCTTTCCACCCAGACGGTCGGCAAGATCACCTACTTTGATGGTCCCCATGAGGGGGTCCTTGGGAATCACGCCGAGGACTTTTATTCCTTTGCGCTCAAGAAACGGTTTTATCAGCGTACTGATCTCATCCATAAAAGTCGGCGGAATATCATTAAGAACAACCCCGACCAGATTATCACCCAGTGATTCTTTCAGCACCACCAGATAGTCGTAGTTAAGCTCCTTCTGGAAACGGTCGATAACCACACACTTAATGCCCAGTTTCTTGACCAGATGGATACCGTCCACCCCGCAATATTTGCCGGAATACATGGAACCGGACCCGGCAACAAGAGTCAAATCCTTGCCGGAACTTATCTTTTCATAACTGTCGACAATGGGCTGCACATGGTCCTCAACCTTGCCGTTGAAAGCCTGCACTTTGAAATCGTGGGTAACAACTACCGGGGTAACAACATTCGGCGGATTAGAGACACCAAGCACTTCCTGAATAAAAAAGGCATCCTCATCACCGAGTCTGCCATCAACTTCAGCTGGAATAGCCCCGACGGGTTTCATATAACCGATGCTTACACCATGCTTCTGAAAATGAAGCCCCAACCCCATGACAATCATGTTCTTACCGGAATAACCGCTTGTAGAACCAATATATAAACCGGACATAAAGTCCTCCTTGTAATCAAAACAAAATCAAGAAATATCCTTAAGCAGACCAGAGAAGAACTTCACAATAACCTTCTCTGGCCCCCGAATGGTTGCCGGAGGCATTCTTAACTAACAGTCATACGCATATTTGCTACAACTGCACCGTGCGGACCAGCGATAACAGGGTTGAATTCGGCTTCCTGAATTTCCGGCAGATCCGAGGCCATTTGTGAAACCATGAGCAGCACATCTTCCAATGCTCCCAGATCTACAGCAGCTCCGCAGCGCACTCCACGCAGAATGGGATAAGCTTTAATTTCGCGGATCATTTCCTGGGCATCATTGAGAGCCAGCGGTGCGAGCCGTGATGATACATCACCAAGCAGGTCTACGTGAAGCCCTGCAAGGGAAAAATTTATAAGCGGACCGAACTGGGGGTCACGTTTGAAACTGACCACAATTTCGTGGGAATCCTTCGGCCCCATAGCCTGCACCAGACACCCGGTAATGTAGGCATCCTTGCACCTTCTGGCCGCGCGGGTGGTTATTTCCAGAAAAGCCTTGCGCAAAGCCTGCGGGGTCTCAATGTCAGTGACAATCAACCCGAGCTCCTGCTTGCGGGAAATCTGTGGAGAAGCAACCTTGAGTACTACCGGGTACCCTATTCTCTTAGCAGCTTTTGCGGCCTGATTGGAAGTACGGGCCAGCACGGTTTCCGGAACCGGAAGCTCGTACGCGGAAGCGAGTTGCTGGGCATCCAGCTCCACAAGCTCAGTAAGTCCGGTCTTGCGGCAATTTTCAACTATGGACTTGGCCTTGGAGTAATCGCGCCTGAAACACACATCAATGGGCCAATCTTTTTTCTGCCAGCGATAACAACGGGTCATGGCATCAAGGGAACGCACCGCTGCTTCCGGAAATTCATAGCAGGGAATCCCGGCTGCACGGAGCTTCCTACGTGCTTTCCTAGTCGAATGGTCGCCCATGAAACAAGTCAGAATAGGTTTATCACACTCTTTCGCCAGCTCAATAATATCGTTGGCTACTTTTTCCACATCTTCCAGAATGTTCGCCGCCGGAGTCAGGATAACCAAAATGGAATGGAAAACATCATCCTGCGCAACGGCCCGCAAAACTTTGTGATATGTATCCGCCTTGGCGTCGCCCAGCATGTCGATGGGATTATAAAGTGAGGCATAAGGCGGCAGCACTTCCTTCATCTTTTCGAGCGTTGGGGACGAAGGGCGGGAAATATTCAGGGAACCTTTCTCACACATGTCGGTAGCGAGGATTCCGGGACCGCCGGAGTTGGTAACAATCGCAACATTAGAGCCAGCGGGCAGTGGCTGGCAGGAAAAAGCATGGGCGAGATTGAACATATCCTCAATATCAACAGCCTGCAGAACTCCGGTCTGCCGGAAAGCGGCGTTGTACGCAGCAGTGGCACCGGTCAAAGCTCCGGCATGGGCGGATGCGGCGCGGGCACCGGCAGGTGTTTCTCCGGCACGCAAGAGGATTAGGGGTTTCTTAAAAGTGGTATCGTAAGCAGTGCGCAGAAAATCCTGCCCGTCTTTTAGGGTCTCGCAATAGCCGACAATTACTTTTGTATCCTCGTCATTGGCGAGGTAGCTGAACATTGTCGCTTCACCCAGAACAGCCTTATTGCCAAGACTGATAAATTTGGAAAAACCGACACCTTCACTATTAGCCCAGTCAAGCGCAGTGCTGCACATGGCTCCGGACTGCGAAAGAAAAGCAATATTTCCTTTGAGGGTGATATCAGGATTAAGACTGGCATTCATAGGCAGAGCTAAATTCATCAGTCCCATGCAATTGGGGCCGAGGATAATCATATCATGATTCTTGGCAGCTCTTGCCAATTCACGTTCCAGACGGTAACCTTCGCGTCCGGTCTCACCATAGCCGCCACTGGTGACAACAGCAGCCCGGACCGGGATATTAGACAATTCGTCCACAGCTTTTACAGCTTCCGCAGGCGGCAGACATATCATTGCCAGATCGGTACCACGGGGCAACCCGGATATGGACGAAAACGCTTTTAAACCATGAACTTCGAGCCCTTCTCCATTGACGGGGAATATTTTTCCCTTATATCCAGAGGCAAGAAGATTTACAGTAATTAAGCTGGCTTCATCCTGAGGGTCGGCAGTAATTCCGATTACGGCAATTGATTCAGGCTCAAATAAGGCCTTTAAACATGAATATGAATACATTCGATAATATAAATTCAAGCAGGTTTGTATGGTAGAAAATTTTTCACGCCTCCAGCAAGGTATCCACTATCGATTTTCTCAAGTCAAGCATTTAGCCACTGCTCTTACCCACAGTTCATGGGCAAATGAACAGTCTGAACCTGTTGAAGACAACGAAAGACTGGAATTTTTGGGAGATGCAGTGTTGGAACTTTGCGTCACCGAAGAACTGTATAAGCGCTTCACAGACGCCCATGAAGGACAGCTGACCAAGATCAGATCAAAGCTGGTCAAAGAAAAAAGTCTCGCTGCAATTGCCCGCGAACTGGATATTAACGAATTTTTAATGCTCGGCAAAGGTGAAGAAGCACAAGGAGGGCGCAACCGTTCTTCCCTGCTTGCTGACGCAATGGAAGCTGTTATCGGGGCTGTGTTCCTGGATGGCGGCTACGCTGAAGCGAAAAAATTCATAATGCGGATATTTGAAGACAAGTGGCCTGAAACATTCAAAATTGAAAGCTCCAAAGATTTCAAGAGTAAACTGCAGGAAGAGACTCAGGCCAGATTCAAAGAACGTCCCACCTATGTACTTAGCGGAACGAAAGGGCCGGAACATGAAAAGACTTTTATAGTTAATCTGAGTCTTCCGGACGGGAAATCTTTTGATTCAGAAGGTACAAGCCTGAAGAAAGCCGAGCAGACAGCTGCGGCAAAGGCTCTTGACTATCTCTCTGAGATTGAAGCGGAATAATATTAAATTGCTTTCCCGAAAATCCTGCCCCAAAAATAGCTCAAGGACTGGGAGGCGGTGATCAATCGCCTCCACAGTCCTTAATCTTCACCCGATTATCTCAAGCGGTTTTAACCGCCAATGAGCTGCATTGCCATCTTCGGCAGTGAGTTAGCCTGCGAGAGCATTGCTACCGCGGACTGAGTGAGAATCTGGTTCCGCACGAATTCAGTCATTTCGGTTGCTACGTCGACATCGGAGATGCGTGATTCCGCTGCCTGAACGTTTTCTGCCTGAATAGAAAGGTTGGTGATGGTGTTTTCCAACCTGTTCTGCATGGCACCGAGATTCGCACGAATCTTATCTTTAGAAATAATTGCCTGCTGAAGCTTATCAAGGGACTTCTGCGCAAGTTCCTGTGTTGATACGGAAGTATTGACGCCAAGTGAAGAAGCAGTAGAGCTGCCGATGGCGACATAGTAATAGTCTTCTGCGCAGTCGTTACCTGTACCGAAGTGAACCTTAAGCGGGCCTGTTGAATGAAGCCCTGCGCCATTATGATCGCTGCTCGCACCGGAAAGGTTACCGTTCAGCAGGTGGATACCGTTAAAGTCGGTCGCCATTGCGATTCGGGTGATTTCCGAAGCCATGGCCTGATATTCAGAGTCAATGATCAGACGCTGATCGGAGTTGTAGGTACCGGTGGATGCCTGGGTTGCAAGCTCTTTCATGCGGATGAGCTTTTCATCGATAACCTGCAGCGCACCGTCTGCGGTCTGAATCATGGAAATTGCGTCGTTTGCGTTTCTCATACCCTGGTTAAGGGATTTAACGTCTGCGCGCATAAGTTCGCGAATTGCGAGACCTGCAGCATCATCTGCTGCTGTGCCGACTCTCAAACCTGAGGAGAGACGACGAGTTGAAGTACCGAGATTGCCGTACGCTTGCTGTAAGTTGCGTGAGGCGTGCATTGCCATCATGTTGTGGTTAATGACTAAGGACATATCTGAACCTCCTTGTAGTTCACAAAATTCCGTTTTTGTTACCCAACCTTAAGCAGAGCACGTGCCAAAAACACTTTATACTTACATTTCAAATATTTAAGCATATAAATAAAGTCTAGACTTCTTTAGGCTAAGCTAAAGAGTCAATTTTTTCCCGCTATCACGACCAGTTTTTGCTCTAACCGGAAAACATGTCCTAGCAGATGTCAACTCTCTGTTTTTATTGTATTTTGTAAAAACAGATATCTGTTTAGGCGATAAATTCCGACGTCGGAAAATTAATCAACAGTCAAAAAAACATATCAGGTCGGGGAAAAGCTTAAGGCGGAGCAAAAGATTCTTAAGAAAGGCGGGAATGAAAATGAGAACCCCGCATCCAAAACGGCATATTCGGATGCGGGGTTCCCGGGTACCTGTGCAGTCGGGGGAGTCAATCCCGTCTGCGGAGGTTGTAGAAGGAGTTTTCCTATATATTCAGCATCAATTCAGGATACATCATTCACTTTAGCGCTTAAGCTGGATCAGCTCGCCCATCATGGTATCAGTAGTGGTAATAATCTTCGAGTTCGCCTGAAAACCGCGCTGGGTAGTAATCATGTTTACAAATTCGACCGCAAGGTCAACGTTAGACATCTCAAGGGAGTTGGAAGCTATGGAGCCTTTACCGCTGGTATTAGGCAGACCGGTCAATGCATCTCCGGATTCCCTTGTCTCGGTGAAAAGGTTACCACCTTCTCGCCGCAGTCCCCAGTCATTGTTGAATGAGGCAAGAGTAAGGACATAAAGTTCCTGAATCTGGCCGTTTGAGTAACGCCCTGTCAGAACACCGTCCCTGCTTACAGAAGTACTCTGCAGGAAACCTGCGGTGTAACCGTCCTGAGACTGGAACAGGGTGGTTGAACCGGAGCTGTAACTGGTAGTAGAAAGAGCACTCTTTTCAGCATCACCAAAGTTGGGGAGGGTGCTGATATCGGTAATATTAGAACCGAGCAGGCTCGCGTTGGAGATTGTTGTGTTACCCCAACCCTTGGTTGATCCGAGTCCTGACAAATCAGAGTTGTTAAGTCCGAAGTTCATCTCAATAGTAACCGGCTCATTGCTTGCGTTGGTGTAACTGGCATTCGACCTTGAGAGGAAGTTTGCGGTCATTACCGGCAAACCATCCTGCGAAAATTCCGCCAGAGTCCACATGTCTGCATCCTTTGATGTTGTCGGATCTACCGCAGCACCGGGACCTGCCGACGCGTTACTCTTCAAGGTAAAGGCAGAGATTCCAGTCAGATCACCGGCTGCGTTGAAAGTCATGGTTCCTGTCATGAGAAGTCCGGCAGCAGCGTTGCTTGCGAATGAGTCTGTTCCGTTAGGGAACATGCGTCCATCTTCTTCGGGACTGCAGGTTACGATAAATTCCCAAACCTTCTTACCACCGGCGTTACTGAGGGTCACCTGGTCAAAATAGGTAGTGACGTTATGCGCAGAGCCGTTGGCGTCATATACTTTGATGGTTGACTGGTAACCGTACAGAGAATCGCCGATGGGCGGTTCTGCTGTTCCATCCCAGGAATTGAAGAGAGCAAGGTAAGGTTGTGTTGCATCATCGGCCCTGCTTGCTTCATGTGAATCAAGGTTGGTAACCATGTTAATGGTAGTGGTTTCCTTTGGAGCAGACTGAAAGTTTTCCAGTCTTATATCAGTAGGTACGCCGATGGTACGAACTGAATTGCTGGTATTCACACTTGTTCCGGTAGCAACTTGTGAACCGCTTTCATCCTGAACCTGCCAACCCTGAAGTACGTAACCGTGAGGATCGGTGAGGTAACCGTCTTTATCAAAACGGAAGTTGCCGGCACGAGTATAGTAAGAAGTGTCTTCATCCTTTGGAGAGACAATGAAAAATCCGTCACCGCCGATTGCAAGGTCAGTGGATTCAGAAGTCGTTTCAAAAGACCCCTGAGCGTAGTCGGCATAAATAGCCCCTACCTGTACACCGCGACCTACCTGTGCTATTCCTGTGGCGGTAGACATGTCCTGACTGATAGCATCTTCAAAGTGCATCTTAGCGCTTTTGAAGCCGATGGTGTTAACGTTTGCGATGTTGTTACCAAGCACGGACATTTTATCTCCGTGTGCCTGTAAACCGGTAATACCTGAGAATAATGATGCTGATAAACCCATTAGAACCTCCTAAAGTCCTATTGACTCTCGATTGTTTCCTACCCCTTTAAGCCTGGTCTTGCCGTAGACCTTATCAGCTTTCAGAAGTTTGTTCGGTTGAATCACCAGATTCGCCTGATTCACCAGATCCACCAGAATCTCCTGTGTCACCAGAATCACCTGTGTCATCTGATTTGTTAGGGTCATCCGGCTCGGAAACTACCGTCGGACTTACTACTTCCTTGATGTTGAGGAAGTTGATGTAGCGACCATCTTTAAGGTGCAGATATTGCTGACCACCCTCGGAAACAACTCCTGAGACTTCACCACTAACTTCCGTCTTAACCATAACAGGACTTCCGTTTGCATCTTCCGCCGCCATTGCGATGGTATAGACACCGTCTGGAACTTCCTTGCCACCCCAGTCCTTTCCGTCCCATTCGAACTCATAGGTCCCTTTAGCCTTTGAGCCGAGCTGAACAGTGCGAACAAGGTTTTTGTCTTTGTCGTAAATGTTGATGAACGCGTTTGCGACAGGTTCGCCAAGACCATAAAAGACCTTGCTTATTTTTCCGTTGTCACGACTGATGTTGTAACCCTCAGCTTTTACTTCTTTGCCGATGAAGTTTACAGCTGAAACCATCTGTTCCTGAGTTCCGTTATCAATCATTGTCTTGATGTTGCTGTTCACCTGAGTGAGCTGTTCAAGACTGGAGAACTGTGCCATCTGCGCCATGTATTCTTTGTCTTCCATGGGGTTGGCGGGGTCCTGATTCTGCATCTGGGTAAGGAGAAGCTTCAGGAAGTCATCCTGATTAAGCTGATTTTTATGCTCAGGCTGGTTGCTGGCTGCCATATCGGCTTCCGCCCTTCCAAGTATGTTACTGAACCCTACGTATCCCATGAATACACCTCTTTGTTTTTACTAAGCCGGCCCAAACTTTTGTTAAGCCACTATGTAAAGTCCGCTTTGGGAAATTTGTGCCTTGTGATTTACACTCTGCATTTCCCGGGCCAAAGAGGTTCCTTCTTGTCTCAACGTCTTCCAACGCCTGCGCATTTCCGACATCATTTCCTGATATTGTGCAGAGTTATGGTCTTCAGCATTTTTCCATGAGGTGTCGGTCTGCCCATCAGAAATTCCGGTCTGGACTTCAAGTTTTTCTACCTTGAGACCCTGTTCTTCCAGAGCCTGCTTCACAACTTCAAGCTTCTCGGCAATAACCTTCGCTGTTTCGTGGTTTTCGGCCCGAATTGTAGCCTGCACTTCCTTGTTCTTGACCTGCAACATTACATTAACAGCCCCAAGATCATGAGGATTAAGCTGTAATGTAAGCTGCTTGCGTCCCTGCCCCAGGTTCTTGAAGACGCCTTCCTGAACCTGCTCAAGGATATTGGAGCGTGCACTTTTTTCCCACATGGCATCAGCCTTACCTGCCTGTGCAGACTTTACCGCACTCTGCAAGGAGCCCATGCCGTTACCGAAGATGCTGCCTGTAAGATTGCCTTCGCCCTTCACGAAAGACTCATCCGTTAGCTTGCCGAAAAACTCATCCCAGCCATCTACATCATTGGAATCTTCGAGAAGTTGTTCAAGCCAGTGGCGGTTGGAGTTTTTGTTTTCACTTTGCCCTGCCTGCTGCTTACCGGCATTGGAATCACCCTTCATGTCTGTGCCGTTCTTTGCAGCGTTGCCGTCCTTCTGGGCAGAATTTTCTGCAGCTCCCTGAGTTTCCTGCTTAGCGTTTTCACCGATCTCCTTGCTCACACCCATGGAATCACTGATCACCTCAGCAGAAGCCATGCGCACGACACTGGGGCTCTGATCGGAAGCTTTTTCCATCGCAGAACGTAAAGAATCGCTAACTGTCTTAACCAGCTTTAGATCCTTGGCATCCTGTGCGGATTGCTGGTGTGCCAGAGCTGTCTTGAGAACTGAAAATCCTTTTTTAAAATCAGCAACGGTTGCGCCGTCAGTGCTAAGCAGTTGAGTAATCTTTTTACCAGCATCTCCACCCAGCTTAAACAAGTCGGTCAGAGTCTTTGTTTCATCTTTGGAAAGCTGAAGCTTTGCGGAGTCAGACATTGCCGCAAGCTTGGCCTGCATCTTTTCTACTACATCTCCAAGATTACCCTTGCGTATGGAAGCCAGCATCTGCTTTGATTCACCAGGATTGAATCCCAGCTGAGCAAAAATTGAATTAAGATTCTGCTCCTGAACAGGACTCAAATTAATCCCCTTCCGACCCTTCATCATAGCAGAAATATCGGAAACGAGCTGGCCGTAGGTAATACCATTTTCACTCATCACCTTTTCTTCAAGCTCGTTAATATCCTTTTTATCAAGACCGTACTCTTCGAGTTCATCCTTGATTTCTTTCCAGTCTTCGCGGCTGACAGTAATATTCTGCGGCTGCTCTTCGACAGACTGCATTGCAATATCTTCCGTGGCCTCATCAATATAATCAGACGCGCTCTCAGAATTTGTATATGAAGTAGATCCTTCATACCTAGATCTTGAGTCACTGATCATATCCTGAGCCTGCTGATAAGAAGATTCAACCTCTGATCGGCTGGAATAAAGGAAATTATCAAACATTGATGAACGGTAAGAGCTTTCAGACAGTGATGTTCTGTCCAAAAGACTGCTCAAATCCTGATTACTGTTTTCGAGATGTGGAAGTATTTTCATTTTCTGACTCCTCGACATTCTTGTATTCACGAGGCGTGCCAAAAATAAAAACGCATCATTTCAGTATATTATGAAAAGATTTAAGACTGAAACATGGAACATTCTTCCCACTCAAGAAAAAAAGTTCACCAGAATCAACTTTGACTTATCAGCGCTGCCAGCTGTTCATAGTAGGAAAGCACTTGGATCCAAGAATGACGGTTGTAATCATTATTCTGAAGGAAAAGATGTATGAATCCAGTGAATTGTCTTAAAATCAGGGGACATGAATTCCAAAAAGAATCATCAAGGGTCTTACTGCGGGCAAGTCCACGGCTGAATTCTTTTCCAAGACGGGGAAGATGAGCTTCCATTTTATGGGCCAGTAATGGATTCTGCCCCGCTAACTCCATCCAGACCGACGCGGCTTGCTCCATGTCCCACAGCCCAAAAAGCGCACCAAAAAATTGCTGCCAGAAACGTCCCAGTGAATCTACAGCCTGAGACCGGCTGCCACTTTTCTGATCAAGGAAATACAGGCCGTCGTCGTTACGGGAGGACAGCGCCATACGTAATCCCGGCATGTTCATCTTAGACAGCCCGGCACGGTCTTCAACAATTATACGTTTAGCGGCAACAGCAATACGGGAAGGGGTAAACGGGCTATGGCAGTAAAGCTTATCCCGGCGACAGGACCAGCACCCCAAAGCACAACTCATGGTTGAGCGAAGCACATAATGATCACTCTGGTACGGACCAGTCTCCCAGGGGTTCACGTTTCCCATTGAAAGATTGAGCACCTTCATTCCGGACCATGCAGCGAGATGCATTGGACCTGTGTCCGGAGTAATAAATAGCTGTAACGACTGACCAACGGCTATCAGTTCTGCAAGGTTCAGCTTACCGCACATATCCAGCACCGGACCTTTAAACAACCCGGCTACTTCCTGCCCCATGCCCTGTTCCATTGGACCGCCGAAAAGCACTGGACGCAGCCCTCGTTTCAGGAGTTCGGCACACAAATCGGCCCAAAATTTTACTGATGGCCGTTTGGCTTCTTCGCTGGCGCCAAGAAAAAGCCCGATTCGGTTTGAATCTTTATGTAATGTCCGGGGTTGAGGCCATGTAGTCTGCGCAATACTGCCCAAAGGGATACAGTCCAGAGCATTCAAATCGGCCCAATGGAAAAGATTATGACGGTTGTTCTCAACCACACTGGCCCTGTAAAGCTGCCAGTTTCCGAAAATATGAGTGGCCCCATTTTCCAAAACAACCGGTCCGAGCTTGGCCTCAGCGTCAAGCTCTCCGGCCAGCTTCGCAGCTTCATTGCGGATGCTCAAGTTGATGATCAACTCATACCTGTTCTGGAGCAAAGCGTTCACTCCCTCCCATGGGAAGTAGTAAACTCGAGGACTTACGTTCATAAGTGGCCGAAAAAATTTTTCCTCGGCAACGACCCAGATGGGATGGCCGGGGTATGTTCGCTCCAGCCAGAGAACAAGCGGAAAGGAGAGAATTAAATCTCCCATTCGCTGCATCTGAAGCACAAGTATCGGACGTTTGGACATGCACGCAGTTTACAGGAATATTTTATAAAATTCCAATATCCAAGGGGCCAAAAAAAAGGCCCTTCGCATGAAGGGCCGAAGCCGAATTCAAATATGATATACAGGACTACTTGGTCAGCTTTTCCCAGTCCGCATTAAAAGCGGCCAGTCCCTTGTCAGTTAGAGGGTGGGCTGCCAGCTGACTGATGACGTTATAAGGGATAGTGGCCACATCCGCCCCGATCATTGCGGAATCCAGCACATGCATGGGATGGCGGATTGAAGCCACCAGGATCTTGGTTGGAAAATCATAATTATCAAAAATAGTCCTGATCTGGCGGATCAACTCCATGCCGTCATGGGCAATTCCATCCAGCCGTCCCACAAACGGACTCACATAAGTCGCACCGGCTTTAGCTGCCAGCAACGCCTGCAATGGAGAAAAGACTAGTGTAACATTAGTCTTCATGCCCTTACGGTAAAGGCTCTTGGTAGCCACCAACCCCTCGTTGGTCATGGGAACCTTGATCACGACATTCTCGCCGAAACCGGCAAGGTCTTCAGCCTCACGGATCATTTCTTCAGCAGTTTTCCCGACGACTTCCAGACTGACCGGTCCTTCAACTACGGAGCAGATTGCCTCGGCCTGCTTACGCCAATCCCCACCTTCCCTGGAAAGAAGAGTCGGATTTGTAGTCACTCCATCCATCAATCCCTGATCCTTGGCCTTCCTAATCTCGTTAAGATTGGCAGTGTCCAGAAAAAATTCCATGCATACCTCTCACAAGTTCTGATATTGCAGTTAATTATCAAAGAAAATAAACCTTAAATTCAATAAATATTGTTCAGAACATATCTCATTTTTCTTTTGACTAAAAGGACTATATATAAAAATAACCGAGAGTTAACTGAAACAAGTATCTGAATATTTCAGATTCTGTTGACAACTTTTCAGGAGAGGGGTAAACACTTAGCCACTATGAACGTTTCTTACTCCAACTTTACCCTTTATTCTTGGTGGTGGCGCAGCTAATGCGTCGCGGTTGGTTACGTTCAAAAAACAGGTAACATATAACAAAATTATTGAACCGCGACAGTGAAAACTGATCGCGGTTTTTTTATGCCTGCACAGCACTGTCGTAGAAAAAATTCAGGAGAAAAAAATGACTAAGAACGCAATTATCAATGCAGACGGCTTTTTTGGTGAATACGGCGGACAGTTTGTTCCCGAGCAGGTTCTTCCTGTCCTGAATGAACTGGCTGAGAATTATGAAAGATATCGCAATGACCCTGAGTTCATTGAAGAATTTAATTACTATCTTACAAAATATTCCGGACGCCCCACTCCACTCTACCTTTGCTCCAATCTCACTGAAGAGCTTGGCGGTGCTAAAATATACCTCAAACGTGAAGACCTCAACCACCTCGGCGCACACAAAGTAAACAACACCATCGGTCAGATCCTGCTTGCTAAACGCATGGGCAAGAAAAAAATCATCGCTGAGACCGGTGCAGGCCAGCACGGCGTTGCAACCGCAGCAACCTGCGCGCTCATGGACATGGAATGTACTATTGTCATGGGTGAAGTTGACATGGAGCGCCAGAAGTTAAACGTCTTCCGCATGCGTATGATGGGTGCGAACGTGGTCGCTGCAAAATCAGGCCAGAAAACCCTTAAAGAAGCTGTTGACGAAGCTTTGGCCGCTTGGATCGGTGACGCTGAAAACACTTTTTATCTGCTCGGTTCCGCAGTTGGTCCCCACCCGTACCCAAGCATGGTCCGCGACTTCCAGTCCATAATCGGCCGCGAAGCCAAGCAGCAATGCCTTGAAGATGAAGGACGCCTTCCTGACTACTGCATCGCCTGCGTCGGCGGCGGTTCCAACGCAATAGGCATGTTCGCTGATTTCATTGACGATGAATCTGTTAAACTTATCGGAGTCGAACCTTCCGGCCGCGGCCTTGAACCTGGTGAACATGCGGCAACCCTCTGTCTCGGAGAACCCGGCGTAATGCACGGATTCAACTCCTACATGCTTAAAGACGAAAAGGGCGAACCAGCCCCTGTCTACTCAATTTCCGCCGGACTAGATTACCCCAGTGTAGGTCCCGAGCATTCTCACCTCAAGGACCTCGGGCGCGCCCAGTACGAGCATGCTTCCGACAAAGAAGCAGTTGACGCTTTCTTCAAGCTTTCTCAGACTGAAGGGATTATCCCTGCTCTAGAATCTTCACACGCGCTGGCCCACGCTCTCAAGCTGGCCCCCCAGCTCGACAAAGATAAAATCATCATCGTCAACCTCTCCGGCCGCGGTGACAAAGACGTTGCTCAGATCGAAGAGATGATCGACAAAGGGGAAATTAAACTGCCTTAAACCCTTTTGTTAAGCTTCGCAGACAGCTTTAAAAGAATAGATCATAATAAACCCCGTAATATAATTATATTACGGGGTTTATTTTTCCAAAAATTTCTGCCCCTCACAAAGCATGACTAAAAAAAGTCCCCCTACATCTGTCCGTTCAGCTTTTCTCCGCCAAGCCATTTGGCATAGCTTCCATCGAAGTCAGTCAGGATCTGGGCCATAAGCGGCATGAAGGAACAGATATTTCCATCTATACCGAATCCTGCCAGATATGCGGCCTGCCCGGCATATATCAGATCTTTCTGAACCATCACCAGCGCATTCTGCGGTATACTGATTTTGTTTCTTGAATCAAAACTTTTGCGGCACGCTCCAACGTCCGTGGAAACCCAGTTCCGACCCAAGATAGGACGAACTTCATAAACCGAACATTTGTCGTCTTTTAAAAACGGACACATTTGAAAATATTTTTTTGCGAATTCTTCGATGCCTGTGGAATCAAGGCCTGAACTGATTTCAATACACTGCTCTGCCAGTTTGGTAAATTCTTCTGCGCTCCGGGTAGCGGCAAGGTGCAGGGCAATGTGGAATCCTTCCTGCGGAGTAACTGTGATGTGCGAGGAGCAACAGTAGGAGCATCCTGCCTTACAGGCAATTTTGAACGAAGGGTCAAGAGATTGTACCTGTCCGAGAATAGCCTTATAATTTGCCTCAAATAACGAAATTCCCTTTTGGGCAAGCAGTGAGGGAAAAAGTTTCTGGTCCGGTGAAATATTGGCAGAGTCAGCGCATACAGCCATGCTCATATCCCGCAAAAGTTTCTGCAACTCTGGATGCAGCTCGAACAAGGGATAAACATTGGCCAGAATGGAATCGATAATTTCGTCAAGACTTTCCTTCATGCTCTCCTCCTGAAGAAACAGCACGGTTACGGTTGGCTATAAATATCCCCGAAATATTATGCCATAGACTGAATAACGCCCCTGGAAGTGCACTTGCTATACCAAAATATTTTGTAGCCAAAGCTACCCCCAGTCCGGAATTCTGCATACCGACCTCAATCGCCATGGTCAGACTGTCGCGATGATTGAATCCGGACAGACGCCCTGCCCCGTATCCGGCTCCAAGTCCTCCAAGATTATGCAAGGCAACAGCGATAAATACAAGCAACGGAAAAGAAGCCAGCATATCGCGATTCAAACCGATAATGCAGGCAACGAGCATTGAGATAATCAAAATGGATATGGATGGGAAAATATGCAGCAGCTGGTCTAGCCTCTGCTTAAGCAGTCTGCGTAGAACAAGACCATCCACCAGTGGAAAAACTACAATCCAGAATACAGATTTTACCATGGGCAAAAAAGGAATCTCGATCTGCTGATTAAGCAGAAGGTAGATGATAAGCGGGGTCAACACTGGAGCGAGGCAGGTTGAAATCAGGGTCATGGTCACAGAGAGCGCAACATTGGCTCTGGCAAGGTGGGCGATAACATTTGAAGCAGTTCCCCCGGGACAGGCTCCAACAACAACCATACCGATCAACGCATCCTGCGGAAGACCTAATAATGCACTTATCCCCACTGCAAGAAGAGGCATAACGGTATATTGCAGCAGTACTCCCATACCGACAGCTTTATAATTCCTGACAGCCGCCTCAAAATCACTGAACTCCAGAGTCAGGCCCATACCGAACATAATAATGCCGAGACTCACGGCAATATATGCTTTCATCCATACAAAAAGGACAGGTTGCACAAAAGCGGCAAGACTCAATGCTATTGCCAGTAAAAGAAAATGCCGCTCGATTAACCGGCATACGAAACTTATCATTTTCACTCCTGCATACGCTATTTCCTGAACATCAGTGGCTTATAGCATTCTTCCTTACCGAGCAAGCTGCCGCTAATCGCTCTTGAATATACATCTGTTTTTTGCATATAATAAGGCATAAACCTCAATCATTATCTGAAACTATGAATTTAAACGTAACTACACAACTCCATTTCTTGAACAGTGGGGACCATGAATGTATCCCCACTCTGCTGCCCTACCTCAAACAATTAGGCAACAGGTGCATGTCATACTCGACCATGCAGCCGGGATTGAATCACGCTATTCTGGATAACTTCGGCTATATATCTTGGCTGGATATCTCGCCCCTGAATATTGGTAAGCATGCGGTAGTTCTTTCCGAACCTGTCGCTGCACCTCATAATCAGCTTGAACTTATCACAAAACTTGAAGAACACTGCGGAAAACTGACACTCGTTCAAATCGGTCCGCAACTGGCTGAAACTCTCTTTCAAGAAGGATATGCCGTATATCAGATAGGAGTGGAAACCGAACTGGATATCCTAAACTACAGCCTTGAAGGGAAAAATAAAGCCGACCTTAGGCGCTGGCGCAACAAAGCCTTTAAGTCCGGGGTGACCGTAGAAGAAAAATTGCTGTCGAGTACCGATTGGGACGAAGTAGAAAATATCAGCCACGACTGGTTACAGGGACGAGGCGGCAAAGAATTATCATTCCTGACACGGCCATTGCCTAAAAATGATGAAGAGGGTGTCCGTTTTTTTTGGGCGAGGCAAAATGGAAGGCTGATCGGCTTTTCCGGATTTGATCCAATACATTCAAACGGAAAAATAATTGGTTACTACCACAATTTTGACCGCATCAGTTCAAATGCAGTAAACGGCACGTCTCCATTCATCCTGCTCGAAGCAATGGAAAAATTCCGTGCCGAAGGGATTAAAATTTTGAATCTAGGACTTTCGCCTCTTTCAGGAATGGAAAAAGGCTACAACCTTTCAGGCCCATTACTAAAACTAGCACATTCCTTCTACAGATACGGCGAGAAAGTATACCCCTTCAAAGGAAACTCAAGGCACAAGGCAAAATTCTGCGGAAAAAAGGAACGCGTTTACGTCGCAAGCAACGCAGGCTGGTTCAAAACTATGGTATCCGCAGCGATAGCCTGCGGACTTGAAGTATAAATGAGTAAAGGTGAACACTATATTTACCTAACTTACTTGAATTTTTAATTCCTCAAGGTAGAATCTATATTTTTTGACCAAAGGATACAAAGCATCCTTCATACCAAGCTTGGAAACATCCTGAATCGCCATACCAAGACGACAAAGCGGATCAAGACAGAAATTGGCGGCAGCACCTTTAAGACTATGTCCCAGACGCGCAACATCCTTCAGGTCACCGTCATCTAGGCTGTTTTCCATTCGCTCCAGCTCTTCGAACTGGTGCAAAACAAAATGCGGGATTAATTCTTTAAGATCGTCATTAATGACAAATAAATCCTTTCCTGAATATTCTTCAGACACCATTGTTACTCCAGAATATTAATTTCTTCAGGGAGACCTGAATTTGCGGCAACTGCCGTGATTGTTGATCTTATGGTATCCCATTTGACAGGCTTGAAAATAAACCCGTCACACCCGGCCCGGGCCGACTCCTGCCTGTTTGAGCTATAGGCCCGCGCAGCAAGGGCAACAATTATCGATTTTGACTGGTTATGCCCGTTTTCTAGTTCACGCATTTTCCGAACGGCCGAAAGCCCATCAAGAATAGGCAATTCTAGATCCATGAAAACAAGATCATAACTATTGTCTGTAAAAAGCTGTAGTGCCTGCAGACCGTCAGCAGCTATGCTTATATCAGCCCCGGTATCGAGAATGAACAGTTCAAGAATTTTACGGTGATCTTCATTGTCTTCAACCAGAAGTATATTCAGCCCTTTCCCGGAATGATATTTTTCCTTTCCCGAACCTTCCAGCGACGTAAGACAGCGAATCAGGTCGGCATCGAAAACCGGCTTAATCAGAGTGTAATCAGCACCGGCCATACGTGCAGCCTGCCGGTCTTCATCTGTGCACCCGGCAGAAAACATCATAGCCACCCTGCCGGGAAGCCATTTTTTTTGCTGTGCTTTTAAAAGGAAGTCAACCCCGCGCATGCCGGGCATATCGCTATCCACCAAAAGCAAATCATATTTCTTGCCATGATCTTGTGATACTTCAAGATACTTAAGACCTTCCTCACCGTCAGCAGCCATCACCGCATCTATTCCAAAAGCACTCATCCTCCGGGCAAGCACCTCACGCACGGTGCGGTTGTCATCGACCATGAGAACACTGGTTCCGGAAAAATCAACGACACTGCGCACCGGTTCATAAACCGATTTCTTGAACGGAATAGAGAAATAAAAAACACTTCCTTTGCCGCTTTCACTATCAAAACGGATATGGCCATCCATCAGCCCTGCCAGCCTAGAAGCCGCTGCGAGCCCAAGGCCAACTCCGCCGAATTCCCGCGGGGTTGATCCGTCATCCTGCACAAAGCTTTCAAAAATATTTTGCCTGTGCATCTCAGGAATGCCTATGCCGGTATCCCGGACAGTGTAAAGCAACCGTTCATAATCATCACCGGACTCTTCAAGACTCAAACGAACATCGACCTCACCGCTGGAAGTAAATTTTACGGCATTGGAGACTATATTAAGCAAAATCTGGCGAACACGAGCAGGATCGCCGACAACCTGCGATGGGACATTAGAATCTACATCACAAATAACTTCAACATCACGCGCATTGGCAGAATGGGCCACACTTTTGCAAATACTCTGGACATCACATGCAGGATCAAAAGGAACCGGAACAAGCTCAATATGTCCAGACTCAATCTGCACAAAGTCAACTATATCGTCGATTATTTTGAGTAACAGTTCTCCGGAACCCCGGAAAATTTCCACATAGCCCATCTGTTCCGGATCAAGATCAGTGTCCAGCAGCAAATCCCCCATTCCTAGAATTGCGTTCATGGGAGTCCTTATTTCATGGCTGATCATTGCCAGAAACTGACTCTTGAATCTGCTTGCTGTTTCTGCCTTGTCTTTTGATTTCTCCAATTCGCGAACAGCAAAAGCCAGCTCATCCAAAGCAGCATGTAAATCTCTTTCGGCCTTGCGCCTGACGCCAATTTCTTCCGTAAGCTGACGGTTCACTTCCTTTAGATCTTCAGTCCGGCCTTCAACTTTCAAATCAAGGTCTGTCTGTATACTTCTCAATTTTTCAGAAAATTGCTGCATGGACTCAGCAAGAAGCCCTATTTCGTCATCTCTGCTTATTCCTTCGAAGACAACAGGTTCACCGTCTTGAGCCTGCTTTACCTGTTCCGAAAGCCGTGCAAGCGGAGAAAAGAGAGATTTGCAGACAAACAAACGTATGCAGACTCCGCTTAGCAGAACCACCCCAAGCAGCCACGGAAGGATATGGGTCAAATAATACCATGAATTGCCCGCCAAAGATTCATCAAGAATTCCAATTCGGACAAATCCCAGATATTCGCCATCCTTTAAGATACGCCGTTCAATCTGGAAAACCCGGCCCCCATCTTTACTATCAGGCTTTTCAAATTCGCTGAGCACGACTCCGGACTGATTAAAAACAACACAAGAAACTATACCTTTAGTATTACAGACATTTTCAACAAGCTCATCAAGTCTGTAGTTCTGGAAATTCAAAATAGCTTCACTGCTCGAAAAAGCGACGAGAGCGGCAACGCTATCTCCTTTTGACTCGATCAAGCCATGTACATCAGCCCTGTACATCTCGCTGAAAAAATATCCCATAGGCAACACTACAGCCGCCAGTATGCTTACCAGCCCAACAGTTAGTATATGCCTGACCCGGAAAAAAATCCCCATTAAAAAATATTCCTATTTATTTCACTGAAGCATCAGGCTTTACCTCGCCAGAGATAAGCTTTGCCTTCAGTTCACCGAGTTTCTTCAAAACACCTGGCTTAAGCAGATGCCGGGTATATGTCATATCACTGAGTCCAACACCATCGTTGGCCAAATGATACGTCTTGCAACCCGGAGCAGAAGTTCCGTTTACGATAGCAAGCACTTCTTTATAAACAGCTATGTCCATTCTTTTTATCATGCTGGTCAAAACAGAACCTTTGGCCATGTAGTCCTGATCCGAATCGACCCCCACAACCAGATTTCCTGTTCTATGAGCGGCCTGAATAGCTCCGTTACCCGACAGGCCGGCAACAGAATAAATAATATCCACGCCGTCAGCATACATATTCATAGCCATAGTATAAGCTTGCTTGGGGTCCTCAAAACCTTTCAACGACACCCCGGGACGAATATATCTTACTAAAATTTCAACATCCTGCCCGGAATACTCCACCCCTTTTCGAAACCCGGTCAAAAACTCTTTGACCACCGGCATTTCATTGGCACCCAGAAAACCTATTTTTCCGGTTTTAGTCTGCCATGCGCAAAGAGCCCCAACCAGACATGACCCCATACCATGGGCATAGTCAATGGAAATAATATTGGGGTAACCTTCGATCTTCGCATCATTAATAATAAAAGTCGTATCAGCATGATCAAGCGCAAAAACCCCGAGTCTATTCCCGTACGGAACACCGTTAACAAGTATGACACGGACACCTTCAGCAAGCAGAGATTCAATCGCACCTACAGTTTCTTCCATAGAGAATCCCCCCCTGCGGGGTAACACCCTGACATGCTGTTCTTTCTGCAGTTTGCGTAAACCCGTGGCAACCATTTCGTTAAACGAATTATCGTTTATTGTGTCTCCTGAATAGATAAAGCCGACTTTTACATCCTTTGCGTGGCAAATGGCTGATCCATAGATTAAACACAAAACCACAAAACAAGTAATTATGCTGATCAGCCTTATTTTAAACATTCGATTCACCTCTGAAGGCTATTCGTCGTTATTATCATCCGTATCCAGTAAACCGCCCAAATCTGCACCTAAAACCCGGCCGGGCCATTTATAAAAACAATACCCGTGCTCTTCCACAAACTTGCGTATCTTCTGCTGACCGCCCCGGGCAAAAGGTAGAGACGTGAAACCAATATGCTTTTTAGTCACTTCAATATCACCGAAGAGATACATCAGGTTGAACGGAACTGCTTTTTCTGGATGAATCTCTGCCGGGACAACCAGATGCATTGCCTGCGAGTTACTGCCCCGGTAGACATTTATCTTTCCGGTCAGTTCCCTGCGCTCTTCGTCAATATCCTTAAAAAATGGTTCAATCAGGCGCTGAAGGGTTCCGTCAACCTTGGCTACGGCAAGACCGTAGTTGGTGATGGGAACCTGCTGCCGGTCGCAATCCCTGATCCGGCGGAGCATATCAGCTCTTTCCTGCATACAGGCTCCGCAGTGCACGACCAGCTTGTATTCAGAAAGATCAAGAGGCAGACCGCACCCGGTCTTGGATTCAAAAATAATTTTCCGATCAGTATAGCCGGCTATACGTGCGGGGATCATTTCATTCCCCAGATCTTCAGCTTTGGGGTGGTGAGGGCACGCTTCAACAATTAAGACCTTGTCCCCGTCCTGCAATGAGTCAATGGCATTCGCGCCTTGAACGAGCTGTTCCAGATTTCCTTTATGCCGAGCAAAAAGAATAGGGAAAGTTGTAAGAGAAACATCGCGGGGGATGAGGTCCATAACTTTTTTTATCGGCTCAGAATCAGCAATAACAAGGGCAGGACGCCGCTTATGTCCTGAAATAGTCTGGTAAAGCTCGCCTTCCTTGACGATAACTGCGATTCCACCAGCATCCAGAATTTCACGGATTACCTGCGACTTCGGAAGCCCCAGACGCCCCTTTGGAGAAACGGGATCCTCGGAAACAACGCAAACCACAAAGTCACCGCGCCCCATCAGATCTCGGGCCAGAACCGGGTCGAGCATATTCTCTTCCGGTGCAAGAGCCATAATTGATTTCTTAAGCCGCTCAATGCCCCGGCCGTCCTCTGTTGAAGTTGCCACAAAGCGAATTCCACGCGAGCCGCAAAACTCCATATCCGCTAGGCTGGGACGTCTGATGTCAGCTTTATTAAAAACCATCACGCACGGGATGCCCCGATCCAGAAGCAGAGAAGTGAGTTCCCGCTCTTCGTCAAGAATGCCGGACTCATCTGTAACAACAACAGCTACATCAACACTGAATAAACCTTCTCTTATGGCTCTGGCCCTGTCATCACCCGGAACATGAGCATCCGTGTCATAAATTGTCACCGGCCCCAAAGGATGAATTTCCGCCCTTGTCAGGGGATACATTTCATCTTCGCTTGCAACGGGACTGACTTCATCAAGCCGCTCAATACCGGAAAGAGCACGGATAATTGAAGATTTACCAACATTACTCCTTCCGGCTATGGCTATGGCGAGTTTGGATCCGTTTCCAATTTCATTACTCATCCTGCAACCTCCGGTTCATACCTGGATATATTCAAAACAGCTTCAACTAGATCAGGTATTATCAACAATCCAATAATTAGCACTTTCTGCAAAATCTTTCATCCCTATAGCTATACCTGAAATTTACAGGCCGTAATCACTAAAAATAAAATGCGGGACCCCCGGAAGGACCCCGCATTAGAAATTATCAACACCCGCTAAGGTACAGTATTATTTTTTCTGGTTATTGGCAATTTTCTTCCATGTGTCCCGCAAGGTGGCCGTACGGTTGAAAACAGGCTTCTCTGGAGTTGAGTCCGGGTCGACGCAGAAATAACCTATTCTTTCGAACTGGCAGCGGAATCCGGGTTCCACATTGGCAAGAGAACGCTCCACATAACATTTAGGGCGGACTTCAAGTGAATCAGGGCTGATATGATCCTTAAAGTCGGAGCCGTCTTTGTTGTCCATGGGGTTCTCTTTGGTGAAGAGATGGTTGTAAAGACGGACCTCTGCTTCAACTGCATGATCAACGGACACCCAGTGAATTGTTCCTTTAACTTTGCGTCCATCCTTGGACCAGCCGCCGCGGGTGTCAGGATCGTAAGTACAGTGAAGTTCCACAACCTTACCGTTCTCATCTTTGACCACATCGGTGCAGGTCACATAATATGCCGCACGCAAACGGACTTCGCGTCCTACAGAAAGCCTGAAAAACTTCTTGGGAGCATCTTCCATGAAGTCGTCACGCTCAATGTAAAGAGTCTTGGAGAAAGGAACCATACGGCTTCCGGCGGACTCATCTTCAGGATTATTCTGGCATTCAAATTCCTCAACCTGACCTTCGGGGTAGTTATCAATGACCAGTTTGATGGGGTCAATGACACCCATTACCCTGTGGGAATGTGCGTTGAGATCTTCACGAACAGAAAATTCAAGCAGTGCGAAATCGACCATGTTAGCCGCCTTGGCAACACCGATGCGTTCGCAGAAATTACGGATTGAGGCCGGAGAGTATCCACGTCTGCGCATACCCGAAATTGTAGGCATGCGGGGATCATCCCAACCAGAAACATGTCCCTCTTCCACCAGCTGAATAAGGCGGCGCTTACTCATTACAGTATAGCTCAGGTTGAGTCTTGCGAACTCAATCTGCTGAGGGCGGTAAACTCCCAGGTTTTCAAGAGTCCAATCATAAAGGGCGCGGTTGTTCTCGAACTCGAGAGTACAGATGGAATGGGTTATTTTTTCCAATGAATCGGAAATACAGTGGGTGAAATCATACATAGGATAGATACACCACTTGTCACCGGTACGGTGGTGATGAGCTTTTCTTATCCTGTAGATAGTCGGGTCACGCAGGATAACATTGGGCGCGGCCATGTCAATTTTGGCACGCAAAACATGCTCTCCATCATCAAATTCACCGTTTTTCATGCGCTCAAAGAGATCAAGGTTCTCTTCCACGGACCGATCACGGTAAGGGCTGTTTTTACCTGGTTCCTTAAGTGAACCGCGATATTCACGAATCTCTTCAGCACTGAGGCTGTCTACATAGGCCTTGCCTTCTTTGATGAGCTGCACGGCAAACGCATAGAGCTGATCAAAATAATCAGAAGAGTAATGCAGCCTGTCTTCCCAGTCGAAACCCAGCCAGCGGACGTCTTTCTCAATGGATTCAACATACTCGGTATCTTCTTTGACCGGATTGGTATCGTCAAAACGCAGGTTGCAGGTTCCTTTATAATCCTTGGCAAGCCCGAAGTTAAGGCAAATGGATTTTGCATGGCCTATATGCAGATACCCATTAGGTTCAGGAGGGAAGCGGGTTGCCACCCTTCCTTCGTACTTACCTGTTTCATTATCCTTATCAATAATCGCGGTAATAAAATTCTTACCTACATTGGACTCGGTATTCTCTGACATGTATATGTATCCTTCGAACTATTTCTTTGCCGCAACCTGCTAAAACATTCGCGGCTTTGTTTGATAAGCAGCAATCACTTTGAAGCTAATTCAAATACGAAAATTTATCACAACGGTCAAACATCATAAACTCAAGAGGTATGCTCCTGCAATCAGAATACACAGATAAATATCAAAGGTCTAAATGAAAAGATTGAGTCAAAATATCGGAACCACTCGTTAAATAAATTGTTCATGATCTAATTTTCTGCTAGACTTCCAACAGTGCAAATCAAAACGGATTAATTCAGGTAGATCCGGAATCCAGATAATGAATATTCGCTGGAGAATAAGGTCTGCCGGACGAACAATATATATGCCCACTTTTTTAAGGAGTCTTAATAATGAACGTAGAATTGGCAAAACCTTTTATCAAGGCAACCTCGGACATCCTGACTATGATGGCCATGATCACGCCAAAAGCGGGTAAGCCGTTTGTGAAAAAAGGCAATGTCGCAACCGGAGATGTAACAGGTATCGTCGGGTTTACAGGTACTGTCAGCGGGAGTGTCTCTATTTCATTTGAAAAGGCATGTGCCGCTCAGGTTGTAAAGAACATGCTCGGGGACGACATTCAGGATATCATTCAAGACGTTAAAGATGCTGTGGGTGAAATCACCAACATGGTTTCCGGTCAGGCTCGTGCCGGATTAACCGAAATGGGTTACAAACTTCAAGGGTCCACTCCTACCGTTATTATGGGAGATAACCACACCATCGCGCACGTGACTGCCGGTCCGGTCATGGCAATTCCATTCACAACCGACTACGGAAAATTCACCATCGAATTCGGATTTGATTAAAAAATTCCCCCCTGGAAATGAGTATTTCCGGGGGGGCTAATTTTCAGGCGAAATCTGCACTTTGACCTGATTACGCCCGGCCTCCTTGGCAGCGTAAAGCCCAACATCCGCAGCCTTAAGCATCTTTTCCAGCGAATCCGTCATATCATTATAAGTGGCAACTCCTATGCTCACTGTAATTTTCAATGAACCTGAGCGAGTAAGCATTGTTTCCGCTTCTATTTCCGCACGCAGCCTTTCTGCTACCTGTGCGGCTCCCTCTATCCCGGTGTCAGGCAGGAGTATGGCAAATTCTTCACCACCGATCCGACCAAACACATCAATATTACGTAAAAGTTTCAATCCTGTTTTGGACAAGCATTTCAGAACATCATCACCAGCGTCATGTCCATAGGAATCATTGACCTTCTTAAAAAAATCAATATCCATCATTAATAATGAAAGACTATTTCCGTAACGACGGGAACGCTCCATCGCATCTTCTGCACTGTCCATAAAAAAACGACGATTATACAGTCCGGTCAGCGGATCAGTAGTGGCAAGCTTGCGTAACTTATCTTCAGCTTCCTTACGTTCGGTAACATCCCTGAAAGTACCGACAACCCACCACTGATCATCCCTGCGCAGAGGCGAAAGCAGCACTTCGGCAGGGAAAACATCCCCACCCTTGCGCCGGATATTCACTGTAAAAGATCCGTAGCTGTGCAACAGCCCTCCTACATATTTACCGCTATCTCCATCAAAGTCAGGCGAAACATTGTCCTCAGCATAGAAACAGCATTCCAGACTTTCACCCAGCATCTCTTCAGCACTGAAACCAAAAATGTTTTCCGCGGCCATATTCCAGAAATGAACCAGACCATTTTCATCCATCAAAACAAGTGCATCCTGAACGGAGTCACTTATGCTCTGAAGCATATCTTCACGATCCTGCAAATCCTGCAAAGCTTTTTTCTGTGCACTGATGTCCGATGACGCTCCACGAAAACCGATAACTGTCCCCTCGGCATCAAGCAGCGGTACGCCGTTGAACTCAAGCCACACCCTGCGCCCATCGCGATTCACAAACTTGAACACCAAGCCCCTGAAACTATTACCGAACTGGGCTGCATCCAAGAATTCCTTGCGCACATCCCAAGAAGATTCCTCATCTACAAAATCGAAAGGAGAACGGCCTATCAATTCTTCGGCACTGTACCCAAGAACATCTTCAGCTCTGCCGGTAACAAAGACAAAGCTTCCGTCCGGCCCGGTCTCCCATATAAATTCCCCGGCAGCATCAGCAATGTCCCTGAATCTTTTTTCACTTTCCTCAAGAGCCCTGCGTATGTCTTCGCTAGCGGCAGTGGTCGAAGTATACCGCCAAAAAAGATAACCAACCAGAATAAATAATAAAGTAAGCAGAGAGATCAAAAGATTTCTGCGGGGTACCATCAAAACTTCATCAGGAACCCGGGATACAACAGTCCATCCTTCATTAAATATAACTTCCTGCCCCGTACTGTATTTTAATGAATCACTGTTCAGGGAATCGAAGGTATAAACCGCGCCCTCAGCTTCAAATTGTCCATGGTCCTTAGCTGAAATCTCAGCCCACTCAGAAGGATATTCATGCTGCATCAATCCCTGATCCTCTTCAAACAGGAATCGCCAGCTATAGGTCTCATCCGGACCAATGATCCAGCCACCGCTATCATTCAAAAGAAAGATGCTGCCGAAAGACCCCGCCATGGTAATGTTGAATAACTTAAAAAGACGTTCCCCGGAAAAATTCATTACCATTAAGCCAAGTTCTGTCCCGGTTTTGGAATAAATTTTTTTTATCAGCCGTAAAACCGGGAAGTAAGGAATTACGGGCTTACCGTATTCCATATTCAAGTTGAAACCCGAAACATAAACTTCATTCTCGATCTTCCGGGATTCAAGGAAGAAATTGCAGTCACTCCTATCCTGTAAATACGGTCCTAACACCCTTACAGGATTACCGTCTTTAATATTCGTCCGGACCAATTCCATGCCTTGCGGAGAAAGAATTCGCAGCTGCACGCATCCCTGGCATCTAAGTCCGAAAACGGAAAACATCTCAGCAATGTCGTCATACATAATATCGGCAGCCCTTTCACTGTCCAGCTTATCAGCAACAAGGTCAGCCAGAATAGCGGTATATCCGATACCAGACTCAAGCCATGTATTAAAGGTGGAAATACTTGCCTGAACGTGATCAATTTCATGAGTTTTAACAGTATTAAGGTACTGACTGCGCTGAGTGATTATTCCCCAAGCAGAAACCCCCATGATCAGTATGGCGACTACGAACAGCTTCGTGGCAAAGAAAAAAAAGACAGTATTTATTTTTTTGATTTCCATAGGATATCCCGAACCGCGATTCCATTCTAAATTTGAGGCGACCAGTTCGTTACTGAAAGCACAGCGCAACTTTAACAGTATATATCGTTATTACATTATTTTAATCCGCCCTTCAATGTAATTGGGAAATTTCGCATTCTCTGAGCCGTTCGCACGGAAACCCCAAATCTTTCTGCAATCTGTGCAGGTGTGGCTCCCTGTTCGTAGGCCTTTAAAATTCGTTCGCGAAGCTTTAGCTTCTGCAATTCCTCTAAATCAGGAACAGAAACCCTTGTTCCACCCCAGAAATACATTAATCTCTCTGCCGCATCACGTCCCAGTACGCTGATAAGCCCCTCAGCGGACATTCCCCGCCGGCCATCGATATCAGGAAAACCTTCAGCCAATGCTGATAAGTCCGACCCCATCTGCATTCTCCTTTTGCTTTTAAGTGCTGTTTAGCGATAAAAACAACATCGCTATCCTTCAACCCAGAACAACGGGAAAGCTTTTATTACCAAAAATACTATTATGCAAGCCAATTTGTAAAATTATAAAACCAAAAAATAAATATTAGAAAAAAATATGATCTAAACAGGGACATTTTATTAAAAAAAGTGTAGCCAATAGTACCAAGGAGGAAATATGGGATTTTATAATGATATTGTAGAAGGACTGGGAAACATGATCGGGCAAGGCCGCCAATACGCAAACCCGACCCAAATGGCCAAAGCATGCGGAGTCGCACCGAATCAGATCCTCCGCTATATTAAACAGGAAAGGGGAAAACACATACAGGTACTGGCAAGAATTCTTGACGAGGTCGGGGCAAGGATAGTTTTCCCCTCCGAAAAAACTGTCAGTGATGAAAATTTCATATGTCCGCCGCGGGCACAGGCCAGAGCTGAACGGAACAGTAAAACATTAAGCACAGACCAGGAAGCCCAGAAACTGCTGTCCTTTAATTCACGCTGGATGGCAGAAAAGGGAGATCGGGATTCCATGAAAATGCTGACCGTAACCGGAAGCGCCATGGCTCCACGCATTGAAGATGGCAACCATGTTCTGGTCGACGAATCACAGAAAGATTTCTTCGAGGGGCGAATCTACGCAATACGTATAGACGAAGAAATACTCATTCGCAGGGTTGCCCGTGAACCGGGAAGAATTCTTCTGCTGTCGGACAATCATGAACTCTCTCCTGGACCGATCGTCCTTGAGAACAGCAACCCCTCTCACGACTGGGCTGTCATAGGCCGAGTCGTTTTTGTCGCCAAGGATCTGCTCTGATTTTTGATTTTTATGATTTTCAAAAAAAACGCAATCATGCTGTTGACACTTTTTAATAATGACTTACTTTGATTCAATCCGAGCGGCAGTATTCTTTTCCATAAACCTCATGAAAGCCGCTTCGGTTCGCAGGCAAAAGCCTGAAAGCAAAAAATAGTTTTGAAATATTGGAGGAAAACAGATGAAACTTAAGCCGTTAGCAGACCGTGTTCTGGTCAAACGCCTTGAAGTGGAAGAAAAAACCGTTGGCGGAATCATTATCCCCGACTCCGCAAAAGAAAAGCCCCTTAAAGGTAAAGTCATTGCAGCTGGCCCCGGCAAGCTGGACGACAATGGCTCCAGAGTAGCTCTGGGTGTAAAGGAAGGAGACGCTGTTCTTTTCGCCAAATACGCAGGCACTGAAATCAACATCGAAGGTGAAGACCACCTGATCATGCGGGAAGACGACATCCTCGCAGTTGTTGAATAAAATCAGGCTGTATACATTAGTAATGAACAGCCTTCACAGGTTGTACTATAAAATTTCTTTATTTTAAGGAGAAAACACCAAATGGCTAAACAGATTCTCTTTGACGCCAAAGCTCGCGAAAAACTCAAAATCGGCGTAGACAAGCTCGCCAATGCTGTAAAAGTAACCCTCGGACCCAAGGGCCGTAACGTTGTTATGGAAAAATCCTTCGGTTCCCCGGTCATCACAAAAGACGGTGTTTCCGTAGCAAAAGAAATCGAACTGAAAGACAAGTTTGAAAACATGGGCGCACAGATGGTTAAGGAAGTAGCTTCCAAAACTTCCGACATCGCTGGTGACGGTACCACTACTGCCACCATCCTTGCTCAGGCGATCTTCACCGAAGGTGTTAAACTTGTTGCTGCCGGGCGTAACCCCATGGCTATCAAACGTGGTATCGACAAAGCTGTTGAAGCTATCATCGACAACCTCGAAGACCTTGCAAAGCCCACCCGCGATCAGAAAGAAATCGCGCAGGTCGGTACCATTTCCGCAAACAACGATGTAACCATTGGTAACATCATTGCCGAAGCAATGAACAAAGTCGGTAAAGAAGGTGTTATCACCGTTGAAGAAGCAAAAGGCCTCGACACCACCCTTGATGTTGTTGAAGGTATGCAGTTTGACCGCGGTTACCTCTCCCCCTATTTCGTATCCAATGCAGAAAAAATGATCTGCGAAATGGATGAGCCCCTGATCCTGATCAGTGAAAAGAAAGTAACCAGCATGAAAGAACTGCTGCCAGTTCTGGAGCAGGTTGCTAAAATGGGCAAACCTCTTGTTATCATTGCTGAAGACATCGAAGGCGAAGCTCTGGCTACCCTCGTTGTCAACAAACTGCGCGGGACCCTGAACGTTGTTGCTGTTAAAGCTCCCGGCTTCGGCGACCGCCGCAAGGCAATGCTCGCAGACATCGCAGCTCTCACCGGCGGCGCAGTTGTTTCCGACGACATCGGACTCACCCTTGAGGCTGTATCCGTTGAGCATCTCGGCTCCGCTAAACGCGTTGTAATCGATAAAGAAAACACCACCCTCGTTGACGGTGCAGGTGAAGGCGAAGTTATCAAAGCACGCGTCGGCCAGATCCGTAACGAAATCGAGCTTTCCACTTCCGACTATGACCGTGAAAAACTTCAGGAACGCCTCGCCAAAATCGTTGGCGGTGTAGCAGTAATCAACGTTGGTGCTGCAACTGAAACCGAAATGAAAGAAAAGAAAGCACGCGTGGAAGATGCTCTCAACGCAACTCGCGCAGCTGTTGAAGAAGGTATCGTTCCCGGTGGCGGAACCGCACTTATCCGCTGCATTCCTGCTCTGGAAAACATTACCTCTGCTGACGACGACGAAACCGCAGGTATCGACATCATCCGCCGCGCCATCGAAGAGCCGCTTCGCCAGATTGCCGGCAACGCAGGCCTCGAAGGTTCCATCGTTGTAGAAAAAGTTAAAGAAGCCAAAGACGGCAACGGCTTCAACGCTGCTATCGGCGAATACGAAGACCTGATCAAGGCCGGTGTTATCGACCCCAAAAAGGTTACCCGTATCGCTATCCAGAATGCGGCTTCCGTTGCAGGTCTCCTGCTGACCACCGAATGCGCTATCGTTGAAAAACCAGCACCTGCAGCTGACATGCCCGGTATGCCCGGCGGCATGGGTGGCATGGGCGGTATGGGTGGAATGGGCGGCATGGGTGGAATGGGCGGCATGTACTAAGCCAGCCTTACCATCCGGCTCCATAAGCCAGATAAACGAATCCCCGGCAGCCTTAAGGTTGCCGGGGATTTTCCGTTGCTCTCTAGGAGGATAAGCTGAGAACTATTTCTTAAGCCCTGCGAAAAGAGCTGCATTGTAGGAAGATCGCACCAGCGGAGCGCTGTACATATGCGCTACTCCCTTTCCCTTACCGTAACGGGTATACTCTTCAAACATATCAGGATGAACATAGCGCAGCACTGCCGGATGCTGCATGGAAGGGCGCATATACTGACCAATGGTTACGATATCACAATCAATTGCCGCGAGATCATCAACGACCCCACGCACCTCTTCATCGGTTTCCCCTAGTCCTACCATCAAGCCTGACTTCGCAATTACACCCGCAGCCTTGACCCGGCGCAAAAGCTCCAGACTCTGCCTGTAATCAGCCTGCGGACGTATTTTTTCATAATGGGCAGGCGGAGTTTCAACATTATGGTTGATAATATCAGGTTTGGCTTCAATGACCGCGCGTAATGCATCTTCATTGCCCTGAAAATCAGGAATCAGGACTTCAATGGATGTTTCCGGCAGCATTTCACGAACGGCGCGGATGCAGGCAGCAAAATGAGTTGCCCCGCCATCAGCAAGATCATCACGGGTGACGGAAGTGATAACTACATGCTTAAGCCCCAACCTTTTGGCTGCCTCGGCCACACGGGTGGGTTCCGTGTGATCAAGTGGAGCTATATCGCCATTCTCAATGTTGCAGAAGGCGCAATTACGGGTGCAGATATCGCCCATTATCAAAAATGTTGCGGTATGTTCTGAGAAACATTCGAACATATTTGGACACTTGGCACTCTGGCAGACAGTGCTTAAGCTAAGATCTTTGACCAGTTCGCGGGTAGCGCTATATGTCTTGTTGCATGGGATCTTGACCCGAAGCCATGGCGGGATGCGTAGATAATTATCTTTGGCGCACACAGGTTTCCCCCTGATAATTGTAGAGCGGTCCCTCTAAAGAGGAAACCGCTCATTCGTTATAATCTCCCATCCAGGAGTGGAGTCCCGGAGATGGAATCCGGGACAGGTGGATTACTTGATTTTTTCTGCGTAAGCTTCGCTGTTCATCAGCTGGCTCTTGTCTGCACCTTCATCAACGGTGATGCGCAGCATCCAGCCCTCTTTATAAGGAGAAATGTTCACATCTTCAGGAACATCTTCAAGACCTTCGTTAATCTCGGTAACAGTACCGGAAATGGGCATATAAAGGTTGCTGACCGCTTTGATGGATTCAACAGAACCGAACTCCTCACCGGCTTCAAAATGTTCACCTGCTTCAGGAAGATCAACGAAAGCTACTTCACCAAGCTGTTCCTGTGCGAAATCGCTGATACCGACTACTGCTGTGTTGTCGTCGTTGATCAGAACCCAGGTATGTTCAGGGTGGTAGAGAAGCTCTGCGGGAAAAGTAAGTTCGCTCATTTTTATCTCCAAAATGTTTTATTTATTGTGACAGGTTGAACCGTAATCAGCAGCCCCGAAGCCATGCTTCGCAAACCTCGTAGAAACCTTCTGCGAGAGTCGGGTGGGCATGAATAGTATGGGCAACATCCGCCGCGGTAAGTCCGTTTTTAATAGCCAGACCGGCTTCTGCAATGAGATCGGTTGCATGGGCTCCGGCAATGTGAGCGCCAAGGATTTTCCCGCTTTCTTTTTCGCAGATGATCTTAAACATACCCGGAAGTTCGCCCATGGCCTGGGCTTTACCCAGCTCGCGAAACTGGAACACCTGCGAACGAAATTCAATTCCTTTGTGGGCAGCTTCTTCTTCGGAAAGACCGACAGTTCCAATTTCAGGGGAGGTAAAAATACCTGAAGGAATGACAGAGTAATCAAGGGCACGTTCTATGCCCAGACAGTTATCCACGGCGCAAAGACCTTCTGCGGATGCGACATGCGCCAGCATTACCCGTGCTGGTCCCAGAACATCGCCAATGGCGTAAATACCTTCAGCAGAAGTACGCATGTTGCCATCTGCCTTGATCCAGCCGCGTTCGTCGGTCTCAACCCCGGCTTCGGCAAGATTCAAGCCCACTGTATTTGGAGTGCGGCCGACTGCAACCAGAACCACGTCTGCTTCAATAGTTGTCTCGCCGCCTTTAGCATTCTCAACAAACGGTGAAGGCCCAAGCACACACTGAACTTTGTCGTCAACAACTTCGACTTTCTGAACGGTCTTAGCCAGCTGCACTTTGATACGGTGTTTTTTAGCTTCACGCTGCAGGAGCTTGCTCATATCTGCATCAACAGACGGAATGGGCAGAAGACGGTCCAAGCCTTCTACAATAGTGACCTCTGATCCAAAAGCACGATAAATGAATGCCAGTTCACAACCGATTACCCCACCACCAACGATGACCATTTTACCGGGGACATGATCCAGATCGAGTGCATCGTCGCTGTTAATGATCCGCTTGTGGTCCACAGGCAGGGAAGGCAGCTCAAGGATGCTTGATCCGGTAGCTATGATGATACTGTCACTCTTGATTTCTTCCACGCCCTCTTCAGTGTGGACACGGACGGTTTTCCCTGCGCCAAGTTCAGCTGAACCGCGAACAATCCGGATATTCATTGCAGAACAGGTTTTTTCCAGGCCACCACAAAGTACTTTGCGGACCCTTTCCTTCCGCGCAACCACAGCTTCCATATCGGCTTTAAATCCTACAGATTCTTCTCCGCCAGCTGCTGCGATACCGAATTCTTCCAAGCGTCCTGCTGTTTCCAGAGATTCCGCAGATGATTTCAGAGTCTTGGTGGGAATACATCCCCAGTTCAAACAAGTCCCGCCGATCTCGGCCTTTTCAATCAAAATAACCTCAGCGCCGCGACGTGCAGCCTCAAAAGCTGCGATGTGGCCGCCCGGCCCTGATCCAATAATGGTGATGGATGGCATTCTGTGCTCCCGTTTGAGAAATATTACAGTTCTTCGAGCTCGAGATTATAAGTCATGGGAAAAGCTTCATGCAGGGAGGCAGTAATCAGACAACCCTTGCGCATAATCTTTTCAACACGGTCAAAAATAAAACCGTAATCTTCGTCCATATGTACAGTCACATCAAGAGTAATGCCGGTTACGCGTGCACGCTTCTTTTCATCCAGACCGGTTTCAAGCGTAGCGGTTCCGGTTATACGTTCGTATTCTGCGCCACGTGTTTCAAGAGCTTTAGCAAGAGAGCCGCAGAAGCAATGCAGAGTTGAAGCTGCCAGAAGCTGCTTGGCAGTGCCGCCTCGTGCATCCTCGGGAATAGAGGAATAATCGATAGCGATTTCACCAAGGACTTGAGAATTTGTATCTATAACCTGTTTGTCGCCTTTGCGGTCATATGAAACGGTAAGTTGGGCCATGTATATTCTCCTTTGTGATTTTTCAGACAAGCTTTGATGCCGCCATTAAGCTTCAAACGTGCCAACAAAAATAATAACCATAATTACAGATACATATAAAATAAAATCACTGATTCAAGACTGCTTTAGCTATGAAATTCAGTTCAAAATAGACATATCTGTCGCAATGATTAGCGAAACACCTCACTCGTTCACGATATATATGGATCGCTACAATAACGACAAATCAGTCGTTATCCATAGACCTGTGCGCGCACAATCAAATGATTCCCTGTAAATACAACATCTATCGCCGATGACCCGCCATAAAAATATGGCGACCATTTTGTCGCACTCCTTTTTCAAAAGAAAAATGCCACAAAAAAAGACCGCATAAGCGGTCTTATAAAAAATAAACTCAATTGGACGGTTTTAGAAATCGAGCTTGATCGTTTTTGATGATTCCGGATTTTTAGCCGGGGCTTTCTTTTTAGCCGCCTTTTCTTTAGCGGGTGCTGGTCCGCCATCAAGATTTAAACTCATGCTCTCTTTCTTGTCTTTTCCACTTTTAGCAGATTTACCCGCCTGAATCTCCTTAGAGGTGGCACCAGGCTTGAAGCCACGTCCAAAAATTTTAGGACCGAGCTTATCGGAAATTTTCTTTGCCTCGCGGTTCAATGGATTCGCTTTCAAAGCTGCAGCGGCAGCATCGTAAGCCTCTGTGTACATCCTTTTTCCAAGAAACAACTTGGCCTGCCGGACATATATACTCTCATTGGCTCCAAAACGACGCACAATATCTTTAATCACTTCAAGTGCTTTTTCCTGCTCTGCCATCATCTCATAGGCCAGAAGCAAAGATATGTATGGCCTGCTGTCCGAAGGATTCTTCTCTATAGCGCGTTCAAGATATTCAACTCCGTCTGCGGGAAAGCCGGACTTAACCAGCCGACCACCTACATCCTGCAAAAGCCCTCTCTCGTCGGGGAATGCGTCAGTTATTTTACGGAAATATTTTTTAGCTTCCTTGGCATCTTTCTCAGCCAGAAATTTCTGCCCGGTAAGAACATACTGATCTATCTGATTCTTCTGCTTGCGGACTTTCTCCACAACAGCTTTTTCAAGTGCACTTTTAATTGTGTTATGGATCTTCATAAACACCGCGGCAAGTTTCTTCTCCTGCCCCTTGGTGTATTTCAAATTCCGGGGAAGAACCCTCTTAAGTTCATCCATCGCCAGCAGTTGCCGGATAACTTCATCAATGAGGATTCCGATCTCGAATTTCTCACGCCCGAAAACCTGGCTTGCAGCCATTTCGTCAAGAGAAAGGCTCAATGCATGCAGACAACGCATATAATCTTTACGCTGTCCGTAGGATTTAGCCCGGGCAATATTCTCTTTAATGCTTTTAGGCGAACTCATATATAAAACTCCCCTCGAACCATCCCCAAATTCCCCCTACAAATGATCCGACATCAGTACAATTCAAATTAATTAATTTAATATATAATTGTTGACTCTATACCGTATCTTGTCAAGACAGAGCCTCATTAAAATTATCCATACTTCACTGCGGTATGCAGAAGAAAGCGCATTGACGTCATACTCCCCCAAAGGGTAATCATACGATCAGGCATATGCGCATGGCACTGCAATACAAAATTTGCATCTAATCCACTAATTCGAACCCCAAAACTTAGATGAATATTTACCTTTTAATTATCATTGTTTCGCTAGCCGGATCCTGTCTTCTTGGTATCTACTCCCGTCAGCTGAACCGGAAGGCACTTTCTCCAAAACTGCCGGACGAATTCTCCGAAACCTTTGATGCCGACGAATATCGCAAATCTCAGGATTACACAAAAGCCGGGATAGATTTCGAAAACATTTCTGGTTCCATTACCACAATAATCACCATTATGTTCATTATTTTTGGTGGATTTAATGCCGTTGATCTCTGGGCAAGAGGTTTCGGCTATGGCCAAATATTAACCGGGCTTATCTTCTATGCCGGACTGGCTGTTCTCAGCGACATTCTATCCCTGCCCTTTTCTCTTTATCATACTTTCATCATTGAAGAAAAGTTCGGATTCAACAAGACCACCCTAAAAACTTTTTTTATCGACAAAGTAAAAGGATATTTGATCGGCGGCATCATCGGAGGTGCAATTCTCAGCGGGATTCTGCTATTCTTCAACGTGGCAGGTTCCCTGGCCTGGCTCTGGTGCTGGATATTTACTGTTCTCGTAACACTTGGAATCCAATATATTGCTCCAACATGGATTCTGCCCTTGTTCAATAAATTTACACCACTTGAAGAAGGTGAATTGCGTAATAAAATAGAAAATTTCGCAGCAGCAAATGGCTTCGAGCTTTCAGGAATTTTCATGATTGACGGCTCCAAACGTTCGACCAAGGCCAATGCATACTTCACCGGATTTGGCAAAAAAAAACGTATAGCACTGTTCGATACTTTGATTCAAAGTCTTTCCGCAGACGAGCTGGTTGCCGTGCTTGCTCATGAGATCGGACACAGCAAACTGGGGCATATCCGTAAAATGATGCTCATCAGCATAATCAATACCGGTGCAGTATTCCTGCTCATGTCCTTTTTCCTCGGTAATAAAGAGCTATTTGCAGCTTTCGGGATGCAGCACATATCTGTTCATGCGGGGCTGATATTCTTTGCTTTGCTCTATACCCCGGTGTCCATTGTTCTTTCTATTTTCAGCAACGTCCGTTCCCGCAAGCATGAATTCGAAGCAGATGCATTTGCCGCTAAAACCACCGGTAAACCGGAAGCACTTGTTAGCGCTCTCAAGAAATTATCGGTAAGCAACCTCTCAAACCTCACACCGCATCCGTTCTATGTCTGGCTGGAATACAGCCATCCCCCGGTATTGAAGAGGATTAATGCGCTACGTAATTTGTAGTTGATGCGCTGCTTTTTTGTTTACGTGACTAAACCAGTTTCCTAAGAAGGGTTCATCCTGCCGACTACTGTATCCAAGGCTTGTTAATACTGGAGGCATGAGTGCCGGTACGCGAATCCAAAAGACGACTACCAAGACTTTGCCGATCATAAGGAAAAGAGAGATGCTTTTAAAAAGAGAAAGAGAATTAATCGTTGAATATGGACTAAAACTCCTCGAATCAGGTTTAACCACCGGAACGGGCGGGAACTTAAGTGTTTTAAACCGTGAGCACGGACTTTTGGCAATCAGCCCCAGCGGACTTGATTACCGACTTTCAAAACCAGAAGATATCGTGGTTATGGATCTGGACGGAAACATCAAAGAATCCGCCCGCAAACCTTCCAGTGAATACGGATTCCACACAGCTTTATATAAAACCCGCACCGATGTGAATGCTGTAGTGCATACCCATTCGGTCTACGCCACAACCGTGGCATGCCTGAACATGGAACTGCCTGCAGTTCACTATCTGGTGGGCTTTGCGGGTAAAAAAGTTCCCCTAGCACCTTACGCCACCTTCGGGTCGCAGGAACTGGCGGATAACGTGACAGACACTATAGGTAACTATAATGCCGTGTTGCTCGCAAACCATGGACTTATCACTGTTGGCCGCCAGATTGGAAACGCCTTTGATGCAGCAGAAGAGCTGGAGCTTGTTGCCAGAATTTATATCCAAGCCCTCTCTGTGGGCAAACCGGTAATCGTCCCAGATGATGAGATGGATAAAGTTATCGATAAATTTTCTACTTACGGTCAGGCAGGAGGCAAAAGCTAATCATGGAATCAGGACAGCTCAGCACCGTTTTTGAAATCGCATTCCCCCTATTCCTGATCATGGACCCTCTTGGCAACCTACCTGTATGCCTGTCCATGCTCCGTGAATATTCTTCGTCCCGACAGCGTAAAATTCTACTTCGGGAACTTTTTTTCGCTCTGGGAATCATAATTCTATTTATGTATATGGGTGCCGGGCTGATGAAAATGCTTAGCATTCATCAATCCACATTGAGAATAGCTGGTGGAGTCATACTTTTCATCATCTCGATGAAAATGATCTTTCCAAAGCCGGAGAGTGTAACTGAAGATACGGAAAAAGACCCATTCATTGTCCCGATTGCTGTCCCTTTGTTTGCAGGACCATCGCTGCTGGCTGCGGTAATGGTTTATGGATCAAAAGAAGGCGCTGGGCTTAGCGTGTTATCCGGGGTTCTTCTTGCATGGGGTATGAGTTTCATCATCATGATGACCGGTCCTACTATGGCCCGAGTACTGGGCAAAAGAGGTTTGAGAGCCTGCGAAAGACTAATGGGTCTGATTCTAATTCTTTTATCCGTGCAGATGCTTGAAGATGGAATAGCCTACTACATTAACAATGTCCTGACCCCTTAAAAGATACACATGTAACTTGATTGGGGGAGCTTTGGGTAACCGACTAAAATCTTCCCAACTCTGTCAAACGCTCCACGGACTTCCTGAGCATTTCAGTATTTACCGGTTTGGCAATGTAGTCATCAACACCTAGATCGGACATCCGCTGGAAGTCACTTTCCCGTCCATACGCACTCATCACTATGATAGGAATACGCTTTTCTGGTGACTCATTTTCCCGAATCGCAGCAATAGCGTCAAAACCATTCATCTCAGGCATCTGAATATCCATAAGTACGAGATCATAGTCCTGATCAGCCATGCAGTTGATAACTTCCCATCCATTAGTGGCAGTCCGCACCACATGTCCCCAATTTTCGAGCTTCTTGCGCATAAACACCTGGCTGCTGATGTCATCTTCTGCCAGCATTATCCGTAATGAATGAACTGGACGGACAACATCACTTGCAGACTGCCAGCTATTCTTGACTTTCAGCTTAAAACCGATCTCATAAATGGAATCAGATCCAAAATAAAGGTCAGCACCAATTTTACCTGTTGTTAATTGCAGACACTCAACAAAAACATCATGCCCAAGAACGCAGTTGCAATCAGTCCCGCTAACGTAAAAAGCAAGAATTGAATCAGCCCCACTTTCTTCGGCGGAAAAAGCTCTGATTCCGACAGAAAGATCAGATTCAGAGAACAGTTCTAATCCATTACTGATCAGACAAAACAAAGACTGTGCAAGGCCTTTACGGTCAACATAAATAGTCTCTGGAGCAGTAGGATCTATGGATAGGCTGATTTGACGATTCTGAATAGAAACGGCGGGAATAAACAGCTCGACAGCTTTTTCAATGCAAGCAGACGGATCAATATGTTCCTGAGTCCCGGGATCATGATCCCCTGACATTCCACTCAGTAAAGTATTTATCGTATCTTTGAAACGCTCTGCAGAAAGCGTACATTTCCTCACATATTCTTTGGCTTCAGGCTCCAGGTTCATATTTTCCAACACATGCAGGCTGCCGATCATTCCGGCCAAAGGAGTGCGCATTTCATGGCAAAGGATCTGCATCATGGCAGGATCAGCACCAAAGCCATCCAGCTCTTCACCTTTATGCGAATCCCCATTACATGAACTTGGTTCACTATCATGTGGTCCTTTTTTCAAATACAGCCAGAGTCTTAAAGCTCCTGATCCCAACAAAAACAAGCTGATCCCGCAGAGCAGCAATATCATCCCCGGATTCTCCAGAGAAAAAACTACGGCACCAAGCAAAGACAGAATCCCGACCACACATTGAAGAAAAATTAAATTAATATTGCTGGACATCACAATTCCTGACGACCCCATCAGATAAGAATGATCATATCCGAGTTATAGTACTTAAATATCAATGGACTGTACCCATATTTTAAAGACACCACAACTAATCCATTAATATTCCCAAAGCGTTATAGCAAACCAATATTACATGCATTATGAAATGTAAGAATATATCAAGTCATTATCAACTTCAGATTTATGCCAAAACAAAGCCCGTGCTCCCAGAAGAGCACGGGCTTTAAGATCATTCACAGCATCGTATTAATATCTATAAACTCAGGGTCATTCCCTGATCCGCTTTGAGCTCCGGAACTGTCTCCGAAGACGGAGAATCCTGCTGAACGCTCTTAAGCATGGCCAACTCTTCCACAGAAAGGATCTTGTTAATATCGAGAATTATAACAAAGTCATCATCCTGTTTACCCATTCCACGGATAAACTCGGTCTTAATAGTAGTGCCCATTCTGGGCGGCTCTTCGATCATATTCTCGGTAAGCTCAATTACTTCCCGGACCGAATCAGCCAACGCGCCCATAACTGTGCTCTCTCCATCAAAGGAGACCTCTACTATAATGATGCAGGTATTAATTGTGTCTTCCGTCCTGCTCATACCGAATTTCAAGCGCATATCAACGACAGGAACAGCGTGCCCCCTTAAGTTGATAACCCCACGCATAAATTTGGGAGTCCTTGGAATTCTGGTGATGGGAGTAAGCTCCAGCACTTCCCGTACACTGGCAATATCCAGAGCATAAATATCCTTGTTCAGCGTAAACGTCAGATATTGGTTGGTAGTACTATTTATTTCAGCATTCATCTTCATACCTGCCTAATTTGAACATCTCTGTAAAAGTGACATATCCTCATTTAAATTACTATATATCAACCTTGGCAAAACAACCAGTGATTATCAGAATTTTTCGAAGTCACTATCCGAAAAATCACTGTCCAGATCAAGAGAAACTCCTGTTCTGCTCTCATCCTCCTGATAAATCTCACGGACCGGAGCAACAGGAGCACTTGCCTTAGAAGCAGGCGCGGCTTTAACGGTCTTCCTGGTTGTAGCGGGCAAAGCGCGAGCTCTGGGCGCAGAATGGGTACTTACGCGGAAAAAGCTCATTACCTGCTGAAGCTGCTCAGCCTGACTGGAAAGCTCTTCAGAAGTGGATGCCATTTCCTCAGATGCCGAAGCATTTTGCTGGGTAACCTGATCAAGCTGCTGTACAGCCCTGTTAATCTGTTCTGCACCAGAAAGCTGTTCACTGCTGCCAGCGGCAATTTCCTGCACCAATTCAGCTGTTTTCTTAATATCAGGAACAAGCTGAGTAAGCATTTCACCTGCACGCTCGGCAACGCTCACTGTACTGGAGGAAAGCTCACCGATTTCACCGGCAGCTGCCCCACTCCGCTCAGCAAGCTTACGAACTTCAGCCGCAACAACAGCGAACCCTTTTCCGTGTTCACCTGCACGCGCAGCTTCAATTGCAGCGTTCAAGGCAAGAAGATTGGTCTGGCGGGCGATTTCCTCAATAATGGAAATCTTTTCAGCAATATTTTTCATGGCGTCGACAGCTCTGGCAACCGCCTCTCCGCCTTCTTCTGCCTGTTTTGATGACTGCAGGGCAATCTGTTCTGTCTGATGAGCATTCTCAGCGTTTTGTCTGATATTTGCGGTCATTTCTTCCATTGACGCTGAAACTTCTTCAACATTGGCAGCCTGTTGTGTAGAAGCCTGAGATAAACTTTCAGCTGTTGCGGAAAGTTCCTCACTACCAGAGGCCACGTTCTCAGAGGAAGCACCAACTTCTGCGACAACAGATGAAAGACGTACGACCATATCATTCAGAGAGGTAGCTAAAACACCGATCTCGTCACGCTGCTCAATGTCTAAGGTTCTAGTAAAATCGCCCTGAGCCATGTACTCCGCAAATGAAACCCCCTTGCGGATAGGGGTAGTGATTATCCGTGTTACTGATATAGAAATTACAAGACCACACACCAGAGCGAGAAACAACCCACCCAAAATCATGGAGAAAGATGAGCTTATAACCGTCTCAGCTGAAACCTGCTGCCTACCGAGCATTTCCTGACTTAGGGTGAGAGCCTCGGAACCCTCAGCTGCCATGGTCTTCAATTCCTGACCTTGGATTTCTATTTTCTCCAAGATCAGGTCAAACCCTTCCAGATAAGCCCGTGCCGCTTCTTCAAGGCCAGCGAAATCCAACCCAGATGCTGTTGAGACCCATGCATTTTGGCGAAGAACTGCACACTCATCAATGACAGTACTGAGAATTGTACGGGTCTGTTTTGCATATTCAGCATTTGCCGTTCTCAGATAATTTGCAAAAGTGAATCTCGAGGTGACAAATTGCTTTTCTATTTCACCGATTGCGATGTAAGCATCAAATACGCTTCTCATACCTGTGGATACGTCAGATCCGCTTATTCCGCGCTCCATTGCTTGTCGGGAACTTCCGGAAATATTGTTCAAAATTGTATTTAAAGTGCTTGCAGCAGCAACACAATTACTGATTGCTTCTTTTTTGGCGTCCTCAAGCTGAGCATATTTTTTAAAACTAGCACTATATGCAGAAGCTTTTTCAGACACCGCCATAACATCAGTAAGACCTTCCCCACTGAAAAGACCTTTATTGGCAGTGATATTATGCCCGATGCTGTTAATTGAATTGTCAAATTTATCTGTATACTCAGTAGTTCCTCTCAAAGTATAATAAAGAACCATCAAACGTGAATTATACATATCGGCGACAGCATTGCTGACAACTCCTGTCCGCTTAGCTTCATCAGCAACCTTGGAAAGTCCATACCAACCAACAGAACCGACAACCGCTGTCAAAAGCAGGACAATTACAAATCCTCCACCGATCTTCCACCCAAGCTGCAAATTTTTAAACATCTGCTGTCTCCTATTAGCTTCTTATTTCCCTTAAAAAAATCAACGTACCCTTGGCCTGATATGGATTCATTCAAGTTATAGTAGCCCGTAAAGAACTAAAAATTATTTCCAATTAGTAACTGTTTTGCAGCAACTAAAATTTATTGGCAGTTTTAATCTGCAATATGCTTGCGAACAGCTTCTAGAGCTCTATCCAACTCAGCAATCACTTTTGGCATATATTCACGCACAACCTCCATGTCTCCTTTCCGCGCAGCCAGCTCAATAGATTCAGAGACCACAGCAGTCTCTTCTGCTCTTACAGTCGCGGAGATTCCCTTTAATGCATGTGAATATTTGACTATCAAATCCACTTCACCTGAATCCAAGGCTTGCCTAAGCCCTTGAAGCCTTTCAGGCGCATCAACGAGGTACACTCTTAAAATTTCATGCCCCAACTCAACATCACCGCCGAGGTGTTTATAAAAAGCCTGCTCGTTAAAGATCATCTCAGACATGCTGTCCTCCACTTATAATGATGTTGGTTAGGTTCTTTCATATTTACGGCTAATTGGACAATAAGTTATAGGCGGGAAGTTCCTGGTTGAGCTTGCTCCGCAATAACCGCTCTTGTCCATTCTTTTTAGCTATATTTACAGCGTTCGCCAACTCTCTCAAACCTTCACTAAATCTAAACACCTTGAGATTTGTGATTCCAACCTCGGCGCTCAATCGCCAATCATTCGGGTTGTGTAATGAAAGATGTGAAAGAAATCCTAATCTGCTGATTTCTCCACCCATTACACCTCGAAATAAATTCGCCAGACGGGAAAAAATTTTTTTATTTTCAGGATCGCGATACAGAGCAGCAAAATAACAATCCGAAGCACAGGTGGGGATATCAGCCAGTTCATTGAATGCAACACCTACACGCAGAGTTATACCAGATTTATTCAGCGCATCCCCCCAGTAAACCAGAAGCTGAGTCTCTTCAGCAGGTTTGTCGGCACCCATAGAATTGGCTGCGGCATACATATACCAAAAGTATTTAGCCACATCCCACTGCCCGAACTTAACAGCGCACAATGAAGCAGTCATATTGAAATAACAATCCTCTATTGAAGTGTTCAATTTCAAATACGGCTTAATCAGCTCCATGAATAATTCCGGCTGCCCTAAACGATAAAAGACCCTGAAGAGGGCGGCGTCCCTCGCTTCACTTCTTTCAAGCGAAATAAGTCGCCTTTGCAGCTCCCCCCAATCAACACTTTCTCCAGCTTCTCCCAAAGCAAGTTCACACATGCAAAGCGAAAATTCTGCATGGTCTGCCTGGATACTGCGTGGAGCTGTATCATGCGCGATCTGAATTATTTTCGTAGCCCTTGATATAGGCAAATGATCCCTCAAAATGCGCGCGTACGCAGCCATTCCAATGGAAGCTGTTGCTGATTTTTTTTTAGTCAGTCGATCAAGAATTTCTTTCAGCTCAAGCACATCATTGTAAACTTCGATCTCGGCTCCGATTTCAAATAACTCCCCTAACTCATCTCCGACATTCGGGGTAACTACGGCGCACCCGGAAGAAGCTGCTTCAAAAAGGCGAAAATTAACTTCACCAAATAAAGCTTCATTCGGGACAATGCGTGTATTCCGGTATGCAGCCATCATTTCATCAAAATTTAAGCCGTCTAAAAGGTGCAGCCCGTAATGGGAAGTAAGAAAGTCAACAAACCACTTACGTGAAGGTCTATGGCTGGTAACCCTTCCTACAAAAGTTACGTTATGCTCGCGTTTTGCATGGGAGGCTAAGCCAGATTTTCCTGCGTGCAGAGTACCCATCCACGGTAGCCATTCTATTTTGGTGTTACATATCCTTTTTAATTGCAAAGTATATTTTTTCTGAGTTGTAAGCACACAATCGAACAATTCAGCATAATAACCATGCCAATACATATTCATGTGTGTGTCTACAGACCAAAAAATTTTCAAACAATTTATCCTTTCAAGTCCCTGCAAAAGAACTCTTCTACCCAAATACTCCTGCTGCAAAATCAGTTCTGGTTCGAACTGCATTTCTGTAATTTTTGCCGCAATATCATACGTCCTCATATGAACAGATATACTTTCAACAATGTAACCTAAATCCTTAAAAGCATATATCAGAGGAGATGTACAATTTATTAACAACAGCTTTTGCATACAAATCCTATACGCTAAGCACAGCAGACTTGAAAAGATAAAATACAAATGTATTTAACAACTGACAAGATATCGCCTTTGATTATCAAGATCAATTAAATTAATCAAGATTACTATACTCGACAGTAACTAATCCTAAATACCTATTTCATTATTGCCTCATTCCCCCATCCCCTCCGACACAACACAAAAAAAGCCCCTAAACAAAGTTCAGGGGCTAGAAATAAAAGCTTGCGACGACCTACTTTCCCACTGGCTACCCAGCAGTATCATCGGCGATGGAGAGCTTAACTTCCGAGTTCGGAATGGGGTCGGGTGTGACCTCTCCTCAATGGTCGCAAGCAAATATGGCTTGCTTCGATGAGCAAAAATATATGGTTTAATAGAGAAGAATTTACCTTTTCTTTAACCTATTGAGGTTAAAGTTAAGGGAAGAGAAGAAAAATAAGTCGCACGATTTATTAGTACCGGTCAGCTGAGTGTGTCACCACACTTACACCTCCGGCCTATCAACCAGGTGGTCTCCCTGGAATCTTTAGATGCAAAAGCATAGGGATAACTAATCTTGAGGCAGGCTTCCCGCTTAGATGCTTTCAGCGGTTATCCCTTCCGAACTTAGCTACCCTGCAATGCCGCTGGCGCGACAACAGGAACACCATAGGTTCGTCCACCCCGGTCCTCTCGTACTAGGGACAGACCCTCTTCAATTATCCTACGCCCACGGTAGATAGGGACCAAACTGTCTCACGACGTTTTAAACCCAGCTCGCGTACCACTTTAATCGGCGAACAGCCGAACCCTTGGGACCTGCTTCAGCCCCAGGATGTGATGAGCCGACATCGAGGTGCCAAACCGCGCCGTCGATGTGAACTCTTGGGCGCGATCAGCCTGTTATCCCCGGCGTACCTTTTATCCTATGAGCGATGGCCCTTCCATGCGGAACCACCGGATCACTAAGACCAACTTTCGTTCCTGCTCGACATGTCTGTCTTACAGTCAAGCTCCCTTATGCCTTTGCACTCAACGGCTGGTTTCCAATCAGCCTGAGGGAACCTTTGCAAGCCTCCGTTACTTTTTGGGAGGCGACCGCCCCAGTCAAACTACCCACCAGACACTGTCTCCAAGCCGGATGACGGCATTGGATTAGAATTCAAGACTATCAAGGGTGGTATTTCAAGGATGGCTCCACCGACACTGGCGTGCCGGCTTCAAAGCCTCCCACCTATCCTACACATGATAGCCCTAAACCCAATGTCAAGCTATAGTAAAGGTGCACAGGGTCTTTCCGTCTTACCGCGGGTAACCGGCATTTTCACCGGTAATTCAATTTCACTGAGTCTCTGGTTGAGACAGTGGGGAGATCGTTACGCCATTCGTGCAGGTCGGAACTTACCCGACAAGGAATTTCGCTACCTTAGGACCGTTATAGTTACGGCCGCCGTTTACTGGGGCTTCAATTCGGAGCTTCGACCGAAGTCTAACACCTCCTTTTAACCTTCCAGCACCGGGCAGGCGTCAGTCCCTATACATCGTCTTACGACTTAGCAGAGACCTATGTTTTTAGTAAACAGTCGCCCCCCCCGATTCTCTGCGGCTCCAAACAGCTCGGAGAGTAAATAACTTCACCGTCTGGAGCATCCCTTATCGCTAACTTACGGGATCATTTTGCCGAGTTCCTTAACCAGAGTTCTCTCAAGCGCCTTGGTCTACTCGACCCGACTACCTGTGTTGGTTTGCGGTACGGTCAACAAATGCTAAACTTAGAAGATTTTCTAGGCAGTCTGGAATCACTCACTTCAAACGTAAAGTTACGGCATCGTGTCTCGGCCTTAAAAGGAAACGGATTTGCCTATTTCCTAAGCCTACGCACTTACACCGGCATATCCAACAGCCGGCTGAGCTATCCTACTGCGTCCCTCCATCGCACACATTTGCTGGTACGGGAATATTAACCCGTTTTCCATCGACTACGCCTTTCGGCCTCGCCTTAGGGACCGACTAACCCTGGGAAGATTAGCTTTACCCAGGAAACCTTAGTCTTACGGCGAACAAGTTTCTCACTTGTTTTATCGTTACTCATGCCAGCATAATCACTTCTCATTAGTCCAGCGAACCTTCCGATTCACCTTCATCCCATCTGAGAACGCTCTCCTACCGATGCGTCAAAGACGCATCCCGTAGCTTCGGTACCATGCTTAGCCCCGTTACA
>NZ_OY763930.1:1650000-1652500 GCF_963667685.1 Maridesulfovibrio sp.
CGTGAGGGAAAGGTGAAAAGAACCCCTGTTAGGGGAGTGAAATAGAACCTGAAACCAGTTGCCTACAAGCTGTGGGAGCAGTCTTGAGCTGTGACCACTTGCCTTTTGCATAATGGGCCAGTGAGTTAATCTGTAATGCAAGGTTAAGCAGTGATGTGTAGCCGTAGCGAAAGCGAGTCTGAATAGGGCGACAAGTATTGCGGATTAGACCCGAAACCAGGTGATCTATCCATGGGCAGGCTGAAGCTTGAGTAAAATCAAGTGGAGGGCCGAACCGTTGTAAGTTGAAAATTACTCGGATGACCTGTGGATAGGGGTGAAAGGCCAATCAAACTTGGTGATAGCTGGTTCTCTCCGAAATATATTGAGGTATAGCCTCAGGAGTTTTCTTGCGGAGGTAGAGCACTGACAAGGCTAGGGGTCCCACCAGATTACCAAACCTTATCAAACTCCGAATGCCGTAAGATATATCCTGGGAGTCAGACTGCGGGTGCGAAGGTCCGTAGTCGAAAGGGAAACAGCCCAGACCGTCAGCTAAGGTCCCCAAATCCATGCTCAGTGGAAAAGGTGGTGGAGTTGTATAGACAGCCAGGAGGTTGGCTTAGAAGCAGCCATCCTTTAAAGAAAGCGTAATAGCTCACTGGTCTAACGATTCTGCGCCGAAAATGTAACGGGGCTAAGCATGGTACCGAAGCTACGGGATGCGTCTTTGACGCATCGGTAGGAGAGCGTTCTCAGATGGGATGAAGGTGAATCGGAAGGTTCGCTGGACTAATGAGAAGTGATTATGCTGGCATGAGTAACGATAAAACAAGTGAGAAACTTGTTCGCCGTAAGACTAAGGTTTCCTGGGTAAAGCTAATCTTCCCAGGGTTAGTCGGTCCCTAAGGCGAGGCCGAAAGGCGTAGTCGATGGAAAACGGGTTAATATTCCCGTACCAGCAAATGTGTGCGATGGAGGGACGCAGTAGGATAGCTCAGCCGGCTGTTGGATATGCCGGTGTAAGTGCGTAGGCTTGAGAAATAGGCAAATCCGTTTCCTTTTAAGGCCGAGACACGATGCCGTAACTTTACGTTTGAAGTGAGTGATTCCAGACTGCCTAGAAAATCTTCTAAGTTTAGCATTTGTTGACCGTACCGCAAACCAACACAGGTAGTCGGGTCGAGTAGACCAAGGCGCTTGAGAGAACTCTGGTTAAGGAACTCGGCAAAATGATCCCGTAAGTTAGCGATAAGGGATGCTCCAGACGGTGAAGTTATTTACTCTCCGAGCTGTTTGGAGCCGCAGAGAATCGGGGGGGGCGACTGTTTACTAAAAACATAGGTCTCTGCTAAGTCGTAAGACGATGTATAGGGACTGACGCCTGCCCGGTGCTGGAAGGTTAAAAGGAGGTGTTAGACTTCGGTCGAAGCTCCGAATTGAAGCCCCAGTAAACGGCGGCCGTAACTATAACGGTCCTAAGGTAGCGAAATTCCTTGTCGGGTAAGTTCCGACCTGCACGAATGGCGTAACGATCTCCCCACTGTCTCAACCAGAGACTCAGTGAAATTGAATTACCGGTGAAAATGCCGGTTACCCGCGGTAAGACGGAAAGACCCTGTGCACCTTTACTATAGCTTGACATTGGGTTTAGGGCTATCATGTGTAGGATAGGTGGGAGGCTTTGAAGCCGGCACGCCAGTGTCGGTGGAGCCATCCTTGAAATACCACCCTTGATAGTCTTGAATTCTAATCCAATGCCGTCATCCGGCTTGGAGACAGTGTCTGGTGGGTAGTTTGACTGGGGCGGTCGCCTCCCAAAAAGTAACGGAGGCTTGCAAAGGTTCCCTCAGGCTGATTGGAAACCAGCCGTTGAGTGCAAAGGCATAAGGGAGCTTGACTGTAAGACAGACATGTCGAGCAGGAACGAAAGTTGGTCTTAGTGATCCGGTGGTTCCGCATGGAAGGGCCATCGCTCATAGGATAAAAGGTACGCCGGGGATAACAGGCTGATCGCGCCCAAGAGTTCACATCGACGGCGCGGTTTGGCACCTCGATGTCGGCTCATCACATCCTGGGGCTGAAGCAGGTCCCAAGGGTTCGGCTGTTCGCCGATTAAAGTGGTACGCGAGCTGGGTTTAAAACGTCGTGAGACAGTTTGGTCCCTATCTACCGTGGGCGTAGGATAATTGAAGAGGGTCTGTCCCTAGTACGAGAGGACCGGGGTGGACGAACCTATGGTGTTCCTGTTGTCGCGCCAGCGGCATTGCAGGGTAGCTAAGTTCGGAAGGGATAACCGCTGAAAGCATCTAAGCGGGAAGCCTGCCTCAAGATTAGTTATCCCTATGCTTTTGCATCTAAAGATTCCAGGGAGACCACCTGGTTGATAGGCCGGAGGTGTAAGTGTGGTGACACACTCAGCTGACCGGTACTAATAAATCGTGCGACTTATTTTTCTTCTCTTCCCTTAACTTTAACCTCAACAGGTTAAAGAAAAGGTAAAATCTTCTCTATTAAACCA